>DMVN01000079.1:1957-13766 GCA_003476685.1 Acidobacteriota bacterium
CTGATTATTATAAATAAATGGCTTCCGAGGAGGTATAATATGCGAAAAAGTCTGGTTTTGGTGCTGATATTTCTTTTTATGACCATGGCTGTTGTCAGCTGTAAGCCTGGTGCTAAAGAAACACCGCTTATTCCCAGGGACCTGTTGTTCGGGAATCCGGACAAGGCATCAGTACAGCTTAGCCCGGACGGGAAGTACCTCAGTTTCCTGGCGCCGGTGAATAATGTCCTTAACGTCTGGGTTGGTCCGGTGGAAGATCCGGATAAGGCCGAACCGGTCACCAAAGACACCAATCGCGGAATCCGCAGTTATTTCTGGGCCTATACCAACAAACACATAATCTATATCCAGGACCTCGCCGGTGATGAAAACTGGCAAGTGCATGTGGTAGACATCACCACCAAGGAAGACCGCAACCTGACGCCCTTTGAGAAAATTCCCGGTCCCGACGGTAAACCCATCACCCTGCCTAACGGAAAGCCGCTGCGGCCGCGGGCTCAAGTTGAGGCCGTAAGTTATAAGTTTCCGACCGAAATTCTGGTTGGCCTTAACACCCGCAACCCGCAGTTCCATGATATTTACCGGTTGAATCTCGCTACCGGCAATCTCAAACTCATCCAGAAAAATGATAGCTTTATGGGCTTTCAAATCGATGATGATTACAACATTCGTTTCGCCGCCCAGATGACGCCCGACGGCGGTATGGCCCTGTATAAACCCGATGGCAAGGGCGGCTGGCTGCCGTTTGAAACCATACCCATGGAAGATATGATGACCACCAGCCCGGTGACCTTTGATAAGAGCGGCCAGGTGCTCTATATGATCGATAGCCGCGGACGAAATACGGCCGCTCTGGTATCGGTGGACCTCAACACAGGGGAAAAGAAGTTGATTTTTGAAGACCCAAGGGCCGATGTCAGCGCCATCATGATGCATCCGGTGGCCAAGAAAGTAGAAGCTGTAGCCGTGGAATATTTGCGGGTGGAGTGGACGGTACTGGATGAAGCGGTGAAAGGCGACCTGGAATATTTGAAGACAGTCTGCGACGGTGACCTCAGAGTTTCCGACCGGACGCTGGACGATAAGTACTGGACGGTAGCTTACGTAGTGGATGACGGCCCGGTTCGCTATTACTTCTATGACCGTGAGAACAAGCAGGCCCGGTTCCTGTTTACCAACCGGAAAGACCTGGAGGGGGTCGAGCTGAGCAAAATGCACCCGGTGGTGATCAAATCCAGGGATGGGCTGAACCTGGTCAGCTACCTGACCCTGCCGAGCTGGATGGACCGGGATAACGATGGACGGCCGGATAAGCCTTTGCCGATGGTGCTTTACGTTCATGGTGGGCCGTGGGGTAGAGATTCCTGGGGTCTGAATCCGACGCACCAGTGGCTGGTCAACCGCGGCTATGCCGTGTTGAGTGTTAATTTCAGGGGCTCAACTGGACTCGGCAAGGATTTCATCAATGCCGCTAACCTGGAGTGGGCCGGAAAGATGCATGATGACCTGATAGATGCGGTTAACTGGGCGATTGAAAACAAAATTGCCGACAAGAACAAAGTGGCCATCATGGGTGGAAGCTATGGCGGCTATGCCACGCTGGTGGGGATGACGTTTACCCCGGATGTTTTTGCTTGCGGAGTGGATATCGTGGGTCCGTCTAATTTGAGGACGTTGCTGGAACCCATACCGCCATACTGGAAGCCGCAGTTCGAAATGTTTGCCAGCCGGGTGGGAGACCCGAGGACCGAAGAAGGTCGGAAGCTGCTGGAGGAGCGGTCGCCGTTGACTTATGTGGACCGTATTAAGAAACCGTTGTTGATAGGGCAGGGGGCGAATGACCCGAGGGTCAAGCAGACCGAGTCCGACCAGATTGTTAAGGCCATGCAGGAAAAAAATATTCCGGTGACCTACGTGCTTTACTCGGATGAAGGCCACGGGTTTGCCCGGCCGGAAAACCGGCTATCGTTCTATGCTGTGAGCGAGCTGTTCCTGGCCAGACACCTGGGCGGCAGGGCCGAAGAAATCGGAGATGACTTTAAGGGTTCGACCATCCAAGTCCCCCAGGGAGCCGAGCAGATTCCGGGACTGAAAGAGGCCCTCGCCCAAAAATAGGGAAAAGAGGGGACACCTGCAGGTGTCCCCATTTTGGCCATTTTCTCGACAAGCTAACAGGCGGGAAATGAAGCTGAGAGAAGGGGACACTTGCAAGTGTCCCCTTTTGTTCCCCCTTGATTTTATCCGTATAGAATAAGAAAATTTGCTGCTGCGATCGTTTTTAGCGGTCAGACGACAGGTAAAATAAGAGGAGGTACCATGAAGACTATTGGACTTATCGGCGGCATGAGCTGGGAATCGTCGCTCGAGTATTACCGGATTATAAATGAAGGAGTAAAAAAGAGGCTGGGCGGCTTCCATTCGGCTGAGTGCTTGATGTACTCGGTTGATTTCGCCGCGATTGAAGTCCTGCAGCATAAAGGAGACTGGGATAAGCTAGCCTGGATTATGAGCCAGGCGGCTATACGGCTGGAAGCTGGGGGCGCCGATTTCCTGGTGCTGTGTACCAACACCATGCATAAGGTGGCGCCGGCCATCGAAGCCGCGGTTAACATTCCGTTACTTCACATCGCCGACCCTACCGCTGAAAGGATCAAGGCCAGTGGTTTTAAAAAGGTCGAGCTCCTGGGTACTCGATTTACCATGGAAGAAGATTTCTACCGCGGGCGCCTGGAAAAGAAACACGGCCTGGAAGTGCTGGTCCCGGATGAAGCCGACCGCGCTCTGGTCCACCATGTCATTTACTACGAGCTGTGTGATGGGCGTCTCCAGGAGGAATCGCGGAAGAAGTTTGCCGGTGTAATCGAGAAGCTGGCTGCGGCCGGAGCTCAGGGTGTTATTCTTGGCTGTACCGAAATTGGCTTGCTAGTCAAGCAAAAAGACAGCGTGCTGCCGCTATTCGACACCACCATCATGCACGCCGAAGCCGCCGTGGACTACGCCCTAGAATAAAAAAGGGGTAAAAAGGGGACATCTGCAAGTGTCCCGAATTTGTTGATTTTTTGACTGAGCTAACAGGGGAGAAACAACCATGGAAAGTGGGGACACCTGCTGGCGTCCCCACCGGTCTCTCTTTATTTATGGTCAGGATAAGCTTAGTGGCTCAGTCAGGCATAGGCTATAAGCTGGGGACACTTGCAAGTGTCCCCGGTTTTTGCTGCTTCTTCCTGCCTGTAAATTGGCGCAAGAAAGGGTCGGAAAGGGGACACCTGCAGGTGTCCCCTCTTTCTTACTGTCCGTAACGTGAAAGGATGCCTATGCCACCCAGTATCAGCACCACCACGAAAAAGTAAAAGGCCGCGATAATCAACAACCAGATCAAGGTGGCCTTGGCCCAGTTGGCCTTGCTCAATTTGGTATTGCCGCTGAAGGCCCAGATCAACAGCATGATGATGTTAACCAGCGGTATGGAAGCGATGAGCAGCGTCACCAGCCATTCCCCGACGCTGACCACGGCCTCCAGACCTGGCATTCTCTGGGTTGGGACGGATTGCGCTTGCTGTTCCATTGGCTTCTTTGCCCTCCTTCTTTTTATTTGTTTTAGCCCATCTTTCCTGGCTACCGAGGACCTATTTAGGCGATGGGCAAAATCATCTGACTTACTATGTCGCCCTTTTCCTCCGATTTTATTCATAAAAATGCAAGTTGACAAGCAAAAACTGTAGCACCATGGTACCCAGGCCACCCATAGCACCATGCTTGTCGGCCGCTCTCGCCCCCGAATAATTTTGCCTTTTGCCACCAAATACCCGATCATCTGAAGCCTGGCCCGCCTTGTTAAGCGGCGCAACACCTCCTTACTGTGCATTTTTCAGGCTATCCTCAACCGACGATTTGAAAAGCCCGATTAATTTTTCTAAAATCAGAAAGACCGTTTTCAACCTTCAATCTTCGATGCGGCCTGACCTGGGTCATGGCCGCCCTGGATAAGCCATGGATGTTTATTTTTATGAGGTCTTTGAGGAAGAGGCCAGGCTGATCAAAAGCCTCGTCGGGGACAGGCTGGAGTTCGGGTTGACCGACAGAACCGTCCAGGAGAGCGGTCACCGCCAGCCGCCGGCCCGCCTGATCAGCGTCCGTACCCAATCTGTAATTCCGCTGGACTGGCAAGACCGGCTGGACGGCGTCCTCAGCCGGACGACCGGCTTTGACAACCTGAAAGCTTACAAACATGCCATCTCCGCGCCAGTGGCCCTGGGCTACCTGGAAGAATACGCCACCAGGGCTGTGGCCGAGCAGGCAGTCCTGATGATGCTGGCCCTCCTGAGAAAGTTGCCGCGACAGCTGGAGCAGTTCAGACGGTTTGAGCGCGACGGCCTGACCGGAAAAGAATGCCAGCAGCGGCACCTGCTGGTGGTGGGAGTGGGCCGGATTGGCGGCGAGATTGTCCGCCTCAGCCAGGGCCTGGGAATGAAGGTCCGGGGAGTGGACATCGTCCGGCGTCATAGCTTTGTCGAATATGTTGAGCCAGGCGACGGCCTGCCCTGGGCCGAGGTCATCGTCTGCGCCATGAACCTGACCGAGGAGAATTATCATTATTTTTCATATGAGGTCTTAAAAAAAGCCCCAGCCGGAGTTATTTTCATCAACATCGCCCGCGGTGAACATGCCCCTCTGGCCGACCTGTTGCGGCTGCTCAAAGAAGGGCACCTGGGCGGTCTGGGGCTGGATGTGTTTGAGGAGGAAGCCGAGGTGGGGACGGCCATGCGAACGGGACGGCTTGATAAATCGGAAAAAGCGGCCATCGTGGCCAGGCTCCTAAAATATCCCAACGTTATCCTAACCCCGCACAACGCCTTCAACACGGCCGAAGCCCTGGAGCGCAAGGCCCGGTTCAGCGTGGAGGAAATTTTTCACTTTCTGGAGCACCGCGCCTTTCGGAATTCAGTCTGAATCCAATTCAGGCCGGCAAAAAAGGACACCGTAGACCGCTCCCTCTCTCAGAAGCGGCTGATGATGGTGCGGTTCTGCGGGTTGAGGATGTTCTTGCCTTCCGGCGTGAACATGTATTCCAGCCGGCTCTGGTAAAACTCGGTGATGCGCGGCCTGACCATCTTGAGCGTCGAATTCAGAAACCGGTTCTGCTCGGTGAAGCCTTCTCCCAGCACGGCAAAGCTGGCCGGCAACCAGCGCTCCGGGAACTGCCCGGCCCTGGCTCCACCCGGCCTGAACTGATTCAGCTCCGACTCCAGCAATTTCAGGGCGGCCTCCTGTCCCTCGGGCGTCTTGTGGTCCAGTTTCTTCTCCCTCAGCCAGCGCAGCAGGTTTTCCTTGTTGGGAACGAGCAAGGCCACGGTGTATGGTGACTGGTTGTTGTAGAGCATGACCTGTTCGATGTAGGGCGAAGCTTCGGTGATGGCTTCCTCGATTTCTTCCGGGCTGTATTTTTCGCCGTCGTTAGCAATGAGCAGGCTCTTGAAGCGCCCCAGGACGTAGAGGTAGCCATCGGCATCCAGGTAGCCGAGGTCGCCGGTGTACAGCCAGCCGTCGCGGATGCTTTCCCGGGTGGCCTTTTCGTTTTTCCAGTAACCGGCCATGACGTTCTCGCCCCGGATGACGATTTCGCCTTTGGCCCCGACCGGCAGGTCATTGCCCTGCTCGTCGCAGATCCTGACTTCGATGGCTCTGGCCGGTTTCCCCGATGAGCCCAGCTTGTGTTCTTTTTTATTGTTGGCCGAGATGACCGGCGAGGCCTCGGTCAGGCCGTAGCCCTGGAACATTGGCATTCCCAGGGCGTAGAAAAACCTCTGCAGCTCGATGTCCAGCAGGGCGCCTCCGCCGACGAACATCTCCAGCCGGCCGCCAAAATTTTGCCGGATTTTTCTGAATATCAGCTTATCAACCAGCAGATAGAGAGGTTTCTTGAGCTTACGCTTGCCCCGGCCGCGGTTCCAGCCTTCTCCGTTGTATTCGTAGGCGGCCTTGAGTCCCTTCTGGAAAAGGGCTTCAATCTTCGGACCCTTGTCGCTGATGGCCTTCTCAATGTTGCGCCTGAAATTCTTGGCCAGCGAGGGGACGCTCAGCAGGACGGTGGGCCTGATTTCTTTGATATTTTTCGGGATGTTCTTGATGGTTTCCAGAGCATTCCGGCCAGTTTCGATACAGGCAATCGAGGCGCCGTTCTTCATCATGCTGTACAGGCCGCAGGTGTGGGCGAAGGAATGGTCCCAGGGCAGGATGAGCAGGTTGACATAATATTCCGGGCATTCCACCAGCGACAGGGAATGCTCGACGTTGGCCGTGTAGTTGCGATGGGTCAGCATGATGCCCTTGGGGTCGGCCGTCGTCCCTGAAGTGTAGCAGATGTTGGCCAGGTCCGACTCCTTAACCGCCTGCCAGGTTTCCTCGAATTCCCGGCTGTGCTTGGTGAGGTAGATCTTGCCTTCGCGGCTGATGTCGGCTGCCAGGAATTCGTCCTCTTCCAGGCTGTCAACCGGGTCCAGCACAATGACCCTTTCCAGCTCGGGCAGGTCGTTCTTGACGGCCCGGAGCTTGGGCAGCTGTCCCCGCGAGACGATAGCCATCCGGCTGCCAGAATGAGACAGGCGAAATTTGAGCTCGTTGGGCTCGTCTATTTTGACGGAGATGGGCACGTTGATGGCGCCGGTGTAGAGAATGCCCAGCTCGCTCATCAGCCAGTCGGCCCGGCCCTCGGACAGGAGGGTGACCCGGTCGCCTTTCCTAAGGCCGAGGGTCAGCAACCCGGCGGCAAAATCGTGCACCCGGGTGCGCATTTCACGGTAGGTAATACCCTGGTATTTCCCGTCCTTTTTCTCCCACATGAGGACGTTATCGGGAAATTTCTGGACGCTTTCTTCAAAAAGCTGCGGTAAAGTTCTTTCAGCCATCCTTTCTCCTTCTGAAAAAGGGGGACACGATACTCGTTCCCCATTTTTCTGTACAGTTTTTTGCTCATTAATGATATTTTTTGCCGCCCCGTTTGTAAAGCAAAAAAATCGGGACAACCTACATTTTTCCTATTTTTCTGGTCTCGAGCCTACAAGGGCGGTCATGAAAAATTCTATTTAAGCGATGTAAACTGTGGCAAAAACCTGATCTTCATGGAAAATAACACTGGATAAGGCCTACAGGTATTTCACTGGTATTGCTATATTAGCAAACCAAATAAGGCGGTGCGCTGGTGATCCGGTTATTGGTGAGGCCTGTTCTTATCTATGTCTTTTTGTTTAGAAACCAATGCTCTTAAGTGTCAGCCCTGATTTTTAAGTGATGTTGATGCTTGAACTGGTGAATCCTGGCCCGAGTATAGGAAATAGAGACTCAGACATATGTAGAATGGCCTGAATTTAGGTGGTTATAGAGCCTGGTTAGCAACTTTTGGGAAATCAGAAANNAAAATCGGAAAAATGTAGGGCGTCCCGATTTAAAAGAAATAGGTCAGGGCCACGCTGAAGACATAGTTATTCATGTTCAGGTTGTAGACGATGTCGGTCGGAACCGGGATGCCGAGGTTTTGAAAGTACGAAGCCGGGATCACCGTTTCGTATTTATTAGTTTTGAGGCCAAAGAAGAAACGCTGGTCTAAAGCCAGCTTGCCCCGGCCGACCTCAAAATCCAGCCCGCCCCCGATCACGTAGCTCAATTCCAGGCTGTTGAGCTGGCTGGTAATATCCTCGGTTCGGAAGTAAGGAACATGATAACCCGAGATGGTGATGTTGACGTTGTTTTCCAGGTTGCCCCTCAGCTTGAGACCGGCGGACACACCCGTCAGAAAATTAGGTTTAACCGGCCACTTCACGGGCAGCGCAACTTTCAGCAGCAGCGGAATCTCCAGGTATTCCAGAGACCTGGTATCGATGACGTTGACCTCAAACCCTGGAATCGAGACCGGCAGCGGCACCTTCACGTCATACTTTCCGCCCTTCTGAAAATATAGCACCTCCGGCTGGAAATAGAGCCAATCCAGAATCTTGATATTTCCGACCAGGCCAATGGTCACGCCGTTGGTAGCAATCTTGGTAACTTCAATACCAGGACCGGTATCCTGGCCCCGCAACTGGTTCCGGTTATAGCCTATCTTGAAGCCCAGTGTCTGCGGGGTAAGAGCTTCCAGGGTCGCGGCCATAACAAATAACGCCAGCAGAATGGTAAGACTAAGACCGAACAGTTTATTGCGCCTCATCGTCCTCCTCCCTTCAAGCGCCATTTTATGCCAAAATCTTGCGCTATGTAAATAAATAATTTTGCCATCAATAAATTGGTTTTCCCCCCTCTGACTTTTATCTTAAAATAATCCTGAATGAAACTCGACCCCAATCTCCTGCTGCCTGTTTTTTTCTGGGCTTTGCTCTTCTTGTTCTTCTGTAAAATACCGCTGGCCAGGAAACATAGTCAGCGCCAGGGCCAGAGGTGGCCTGAATGCGACCCCCCGGCTATACCCGGACTGCCCTCAATCTCCATAATCATCCCGGCCCGGAATGAAGAGCCTAACTTAAAATTATTGCTTGACTCCCTGGCCCGCCAGTCATTAAAGCCCCACGAAATCATCGTGGTGGACGACAATTCCAGCGACGGGACGGCCCGGGTGGCCCGGGAAAAAGGTGCCCGACTGGTCAGCCTGCCCGCCTTACCGGAAGGCTGGACCGGCAAAGCCCTGGCCTGCTTTACCGGAGCCAGGGCGGCTTCGGCCGACCTGTTGGTTTTTCTCGATGCCGACACCGTGCTTGAAGACGATGGCCTCGAAGTTCTGTGCCGGCTCTACCAGAAAACTGGCGGCCTGGTTTCGGTGCAGCCTTACCACCGGATGGAAAAACCCTACGAGAAACTTTCGGCTTTTTTTAACCTGATTCTTTTCTTAAATATGAATATATCTTCATGTATTCCTGGCCTAAATAGCCCCAGGGGAGCTTTCGGTCCGTGCTTCATCTGTTCCCGGGCCGATTATTTTGCCCTCGGAGGACATGAAGCCATAAAAGCAGAAATAATCGAAGATATGGCCCTGGCCAGGCTGGCCCGCAAAAAAGGCTACTCCGTCTCCTGCTTTGCCGGCCGCGGCCTGATTACCTTCCGCATGTATCCGGGAGGACTTAATCATCTTATTGAAGGCTGGACCAAGAATTTTGCCACCGGGGCGGTTAAGACCGGGCCCTGGCTTTTTCTGGTAACTTTTGGCTGGGTGACCGGAGCCATGAGCGGGCCGGTGGACATCGTCCAGGGCCTGGTCGCCGGCCAGCATCTTCTCTTCCAGACCGGGGTTATTCTCTATCTGCTGTTTTTAGCGCAGATTTATTTTTTTCTGCAGCCGCTGGGAAATTTCGGGCTCGTTTCAGTCATTCTTTATCCCTTCAGCCTGGCTTTTTTCATCTTCATTTTTTTGAGGTCAATGGTTTATACTCATCTTCTGGGATATGTTCATTGGAAAGGGCGCCGGATTAAGCTCAGGCCAGATAAACAGAAAGGACGGAGTCGTTGAGACTGCTGGAGCTGAGCCCAACCTTAATCCTCGTCCTGAATTTCGGCCTGTGGCCGGTCATTCATTTTGTGGCCGGCTACCTGGCAGCCAGGAGGCCCAGGTCTTTCTTTCAGCCGGGGCGTGGTCTCTACCGCCTGTTGAAGTTTGAGGCTTCGGGGCGAATATATGAAAGATTCGGGGTCAGGGTCTGGAAAGACTGGTTGCCCGATTTCGGCGATTTTTTTAAGCCCGGTTTCCCCAAGAAAAAGCTTAAAGCCAGAAGCCGGGAATATCTGGAAACTTTCTATGTCGAAACCTGCCGGGCCGAATTCGCTCACTGGCTGACCATGGCCGGGGCTCCAGTCTTTCTGCTGTGGAATGAGTGGTGGGTGGAGCTGATTATGGTCGGCTATGCTCTGGCGGTCAACCTGCCCTGCATCATCGTCCAGCGTTATAACCGGGCGCGGCTGGCCCGCCTCTTAGAAAAGGGGTTAAACCCGGATAGCCCGAGCGCAGGCGATTGAGGCCTGTTTTCGGAGCGGGGAATCAAATAGCTATCGGGCGTTATTTGCCCAGATAAATATTGCTTCCTCGGGTCGATGTCTGTTTATTCTTTCTTCGGCTCTATTTAGCGACAATCTTGAGCAGGGTGCCGGCCTGGACCCGGTCGGTGAGCTCCAGGGCGTTCAGGATGGCCAGTTGCTTCTGCCGGGCTTCGTCATAATTGTATGGCTTCAGGATATTAGCCAGGGTATCGGTCCGGGGCGCTTTGATGATTTTAATCTTTTCCGGGCCGACGTTAATCCGGGCCTGGTCGGTCAGCAGTTGGAAGCCGCCGAGGGTTCGGGAAAAAATCTGAGCGTAGCTGTTGAATTTAGCACTGTCGGTATAGCCCAGGAACATCAACACCCGGTTGTCTTTTTGAATGAAGTGGGCCAGGCCGGCGACATTGGCTTCTTCTGTCTGCAGGCTAAACTGCAGACGCCTGGTCAGAAAGCCGTTGATGGTTCGGCTGTCGGAACTGATCACGTTGAGCTTGTTTTTGGTAACAAAATCCTGAGCTGCCTGGTCGGGCGTCTGGCCCTGGGCAAATGTCAGGATAATGGCTGCATCTTCTGTGGCTGAGATCATCTGAACCTGGGAGGCGGTGTTATTGACCTTCCAGTTAGTCGGGACCGGGAATTGAAAGGTCATCTGGGGATGATAGAAAACATTATCCTTGACGTAACCCTGGCGCGGGTCTTCTCCGAAATTTAACCCGTCCAGATGCTGCAGATAGTTATCGCGGTTGACGGCCAGCTTAGCGCCGGGATTGGCCGCCTGCCAGTCAGCGGCTGCTTTTTTTATGGCGGCTATCCGGTCCGGCGGGTCGGGGTGCGTCGACAGCCAGGTGGGCAGGCCATCATTTCCAGACTTGGGATTAAGTTTCTGCAGTGTTAAAAACATGTTGGACATGCGGCTGCCTTCATAACCAGCTTTTGAGGCGTAAAGGACTCCCAGGTCATCAGCCTGACGTTCATGCTCTCGGCTGAAGCTCAAGAACAGGACGCTCAGGCCGGCTTCAGCCAGTCCGGCAAACTTGCGGAAGGTCTTGGAAACAGCCGCTCCCACCACCAGGCCGATCTGGGCCACCTGGGCTTTACTGTAGAGCTGGGCGCTGTGGCGGGCGGTGACGTGCCCGATTTCATGGCCCATGACTCCGGCCAGTTCTGCTTCGTCGTTCAGGTAGGCCAGGATTCCCCTGGTCAGATAAACATAACCGCCGGGAACGGCAAAGGCATTGACCACCGGGCTGTCCAGCACCTGGAAGTGAAATTCCAGGTCGGGCTGGTGGCTGACTCCGGCCAGCTTTTTGCCAATAGTAGAAACATACTGGTTCAGAGCGGAGTCCGGGTAAAGACCGTAGGTGCTGGTAACTTCGGTGTCGGTCTGCTGGCCAAGGGCCAGCTCGTCGGCACGGCTGAGGAGCATCAGCTCCCGTTTCTGAGTGACCGGGTTAACAGCGCAGGAGAAACTGTTGAAAATTAGAAAAACTATTAGCAGCTGGCAGAGAACACCTAAAAATCGAGGCTCAAACTTCCGGGCTGGTTGAAAAACGCCAGGGTGATGAAAAGGATTCTTAGTTGCCGGTTTGAAATGTCTCATGGCCCCTCCTTCCTTTACTATAACATACCTTCACCAGTACTATATACATAAGAAGAGGGGAAAAGAAGAGGGGACACCTGCAGATGTCCCTTATTTTGGGGATTTTTAGCCGGTCTAACAGGGGAGAAGAAAAGGAGAAAAATGGGGACACCAGCAGGTGTCCCCATTTGGTCCCCATTTGGTCTGTTTGATCCA
>DMVN01000079.1:13788-14545 GCA_003476685.1 Acidobacteriota bacterium
GTCCCCGATTTTTGCCGACCCTTCCCTCCTGTAAATGGGCGCAAGAAAGAGCCAGAATGGGGACACCAGCAGGTGTCCCCTAAAGAATAGACCGGCGGAAACGGTAGTAGGGAATCAGCAGCAGGATTATTATAATCAGCGAGAAAAAATAGAATTTATTCACCCCAGCGCTCAGGCCGTGTGCCAGCCAGATGAGGCTGCGCTGGATGTGGATAAAAATCAGGTTGAAGAATATCATCAGCAGCAGAACCAGCTCTTTCTTGAGGTTGGTTAAAGCGGCCTGGAGCTCAGGGCTTATTTCCCTTTTCTCAAAGCTTGCGGCCGGCTTTCCTACCGGATAAGTAAAGGCAGTCTCCGCAGCCGCCGGCTGACCGGAATTAGCCCCGACCTCGCAATGGCCGCCAGGTTTCTTGTCTTCAGCTGAAGCCGGGCCGAATAATCCCCGGTTATCTTCCTGGCGCTTACTTTTTTCAGCGCCACTGACCCCGGGTGCTACCCCCTCAACCGCTTCCCGTTTTCTGACCCAGATATTTCCCACCAGCCAGAAGACCACCAGGAATAAGGTCTGGGCTGCAGGGTAGATGAAAAAGAGCAGGCTCTTTGGCGCCAGCAGCACGCTCTGCCCGGCCAGGTTTAGCCAATAAGGAATGAGTTGGGGCAGGCGGGGATAGGCCTGAATCATCATCACCCAGCTTATCCCCAGAAGGATGGCATTAAACACCACCAGCAGCCGGATTGAACTTTTCTGCCAGGATAA
>DMVN01000079.1:14564-15421 GCA_003476685.1 Acidobacteriota bacterium
GGCTTCTCTAAGGATTAACCCCGTCCCGGTTCCAGGCCAGCCCGCAAGCTCGTCGGCTACGTTTATTTTGATTAGAAGGTCCAGTGGTGAGGCTCTGAGGCTCTTCTCCCAACCTAAATCAGCGTTAAGAATTGGGATAAGATACAAAAACATAGAACTTGCTGAAAACGTGCTAAAGATAAATAAACCCGGCCCATAAAATTCCAATCACTAAAACCACCGGCCGTGGCCTACCATTTTAGAAGATAATTCGGCTGATAATTTAAGACGGATTTAATATGAATTTAATCCGACGCCCATCGTGATTGAATTTTGTGAAACCAGAGATGCCTCCCGAACAAAATCCAGGAAAGTGGGCTCAAGAACTCTGCCAGGACACAATCTGTTGAAATTATATGGATTTTAAGGCAACATCATTTTATCTGAGTTGAGCCGGGTAATAAGCATGATGTATACCAGAAAGCCAAGGCCCGCCGGCCAAAACTTCTACTACCGCCTTCCCGCCGTCATTCCTTTTCTGGGAATTCTGTTTATTCTGCTCCTTCTGCTGTTCCATCTGGACTGTTTACCCGATTCCAATTCAGAAATTGAGTTAAAAGTAATGACCTATAATGTCCGCTTTGATAATCCAGACGACGGCCAGCACAACTGGCAATACCGGCGGGAAGCGGCCGCTGCCCTCATCCGTTCGCAATCGGTAGACCTGGTGGGAACCCAGGAAGTTCTCAAGAACCAGCTGGATGATTTCTGGCAGAGGCTTCCGGAATATGGCTATCTTGGCGTCGGGCGGGAAGACGGCCGAACGGCCGGCGAGTTCAGCGCCATTTTATACCGGAAGGACCGATTCCAGGTAATTA
>DMVN01000141.1 GCA_003476685.1 Acidobacteriota bacterium
TTCTCGTGAGGCAACGAATCATTTTTGTGTAGAGCTTAAAGGAGACAGTTGGTTTTCTTGACATGATTTACCAGGGTGTTTATCATTTCCAGGGGCTCTTGTCATGAGTTAAGGCAAGAGAAGTTAAAAGAAAGTGGAAATAGTCCAGTTGATTCTGGGTTTTGAGGCTGGCTTTGGCGAAATAAATGAAATAATAAATGAAATAAAAGAAAAAAGCGCCACGGAGTAAAATTTAGTCCTTTTGCCCAACATATGAACAAACATTCATATATTAAACGTTGAAAGGAAAGATGGGTATGCGAAAAGAAGTTATTTACGAAAGAATTATTGAGCAACTTAAAGAATTGTTTGAGAAGACGGATGACCCGGTGGCCAGGATGGCCACCATTAACGCCCTGCTTTATCATAAAATTGATTATTACTTCTGGTGCGGGTTTTATTTGCTCAAAGATGATGAATTAATCGTTGGGCCATACCAGGGTCCGCTGGCCTGCCTGAAGCTGGCGCACCATAAAGGCGTATGCTGGGCCGGGGTGCGGGAAAAGAAGCCGGTTATTGTGCCGGATGTCCATCAATTTCCGGACCATATTGCCTGCGATGAAAGGTCACAATCGGAAATTGTGGTGCCGGTGTTTGGCCCTGATGGTAGCGTTTATGGTGTCATTGACGTGGACTCCGATAAGCTGGCCAGCTTTGACGAGACTGACTCGTGCTATCTGCAGAAGGTCGTCGGGCTGATATTTGAAAAATAGAAATATTTAACCTGGTTAGTCCGGAATTTCATCTTTGTCTGGCCGGATGAATCTCAGCTGGGCCGGGCGATTCTCTTGACGATAACCAGGGTCCGGTCATCATCCGGCTCAATTCCCTTGGAGAATTTATTGACCTCTCCCAGGATCGTCTCGATCATTTTCTGGGCTGGCAGCTGCGAATTTTTCCGGACAACCTCGATCAATCTTTCTTCGCCGAATTCCTCTTTATCCTGGTTGCGGCTCTCTGTGATCCCGTCGGTATAGAGAACAGCCAGATCGCCCACTTCCAGCCGGTCGCTGCAGACTTCATACTTCACCGACGGGAACATGCCCAGGCAGAAACCGCAGCTTTCCAGTCGCTTGAGCTGGCCATCTTTAGTTAGAATTAAAGGCGGATTGTGACCGGCATTCAGATACTTCATTTCACCAGTTTCCTTGTCTAATTCCAGCAGGAAAAAGGTAATAAAATTGCTGGCCGAAGAGCTGTGGTGAACGAAGTCATTCAACCGGTAGCCCAGTTTTCCCAGGCTGTATTCAGGGTTGAGCTCGGCGTAGATAGCCGCTCGCAGGGAAGCCATGAGCAGGGAAGCGCTGACACCCTTGCCGGAAACATCGGCCACAACTATGGCCATCCGGCGATCATCAATATCTATAAAATCGTAATAATCGCCACCCACCTGGTAACAGGTCAGGTTATATCCGGCCAGGTCAAAATTGTCGCATTCGGGATTTTGTCTTGGCAGAAAATCTTTTTGAATCTGGGAAGCCAGAGCCAGCTCCCGTTCCATCTTTTCCTTTTCGATGGCCTGCTGGATGAGCCTGGCATTCTCGATTTTTATGGCGGCCAGGTTGGAGAGAAGAGTTAACAATTTGAGGTCTTCTTCGGAAAAGCGCTCCAGGTGAAGAATCCGGTCAGCGTAGATGACGCCGATTATAGCCCGATTGTTCCAGAGGGGGACACACATGGCGGAATGGATATTGGACTGAATGATGCTCTCGCTGGACCTGAACCGCGGGTCTATCTGGGCATCGTAAGTCAGGACAGAAGAGTTTTCGGACAGGACGATATCTACGATGCAGCGGCTGACCTGAATTTTCTGGGTTATCAGGTTGGGGTCAGCAATCCGCACCACCTTCGGTATCAGGTCGGGCGGGTCGCCTTCCCGCAGCATCAGGATAGCCCGGTCCATGGGCAAGGTCTTGCAGATCAGGTCCATTATTTCGTCGAGCAGCTCGTCTATCGGCTTGTGGAGAATCAGGGCCTGGCTGACCTGGGTCAAAACGGGGAAGTACCTGTAATCCAGCTTGAGCTTCTCTATCTCGGCCGAGCCGGCTGGCTTTTTCTTGATGGTAGCCGTGTCGGTCGATGGCAGGATCTTGTTGAGCTGGATGACACTCTGGACAGCACTGGCCGGAAGCATTTCATCGGTCATCTCAACGCTGGTGGTACTTTCCTTATCAAAGAAGATCCTGGTCGAACCGATGCATATTTCATCTCCTCGAAACAGCAGCGTTTCTTCTGTTATTTTGAGCCCGTTAACGAAAGTGCCGTTCTTGCTCAGATTGTCCTTAATAATGTATCTGGATTGGGGGGCGGGCAGGATGAGGGCATGGTGGCCGGAAGCATAAGAATCATCGATTACTATGTCGTTATCTGGCAGACGGCCAATAGAAACCTGCTTATCATGAAGGTCAAAAATTAAAGACACCCCTTTTTTAGGGTAAATAAATAAACGTGGCAATTTTCCCTCTTGATACAATTATATTACAGCCAATGGGTATTTCAAGCGCAACTTTATCAACCAGTCTTGCGGTCTCCCGGTTCGGACCCCAGGCTAAGTTTTTCCAGGTTCTTCAGAAGTTTGCGGCATCTTTGAGCCCTGGTTTCGAGCGGCAGGTCTTCAATCAAAGGAAGAAGGTACAGGCTGAGTTCTTTTTTCAGGATATTATCCAGGAGCTCGACCGAGTAATCCAGCGATTTCTTTGTCCTCAGGCAGATGTTCTGGTAGGCTCTGGTTATGTCTTCCATCGGGTATATCAGGCTCAGAAGTTCAAAGATGTGTTTCAGAGTTCGGGCCAGGGAATTCTCCAGGTCCTGGAATAAAAGCCTGGCCTCTTTTTTGTCCTTGATTTCTTTAAGTTGAAAGATAAACTGGTAACTATTTTTTATCAGGCGGATTATTTCCGGGACTATCAGTTCCTGGTGGAAGAGAAGGTTCGGGTGGCGGGACCGCAGCCGGTAAAGGGCTTCGATTATTTCGCTGGCCACCTCTTCTTCCTGTTTTTTGAGTTCCAGGGATAGGATGTCGGCTGCTCTTTGCGTCCCGATCCGGGCCAGGATTCCGGGGATGGCTTTCCGCAGGTTCCGGTCCTCATCTTTATCACTCAGGTAATCTTTCAAGGTACCAATGATCTTGGTTCCGTAGTCAACCAGCGTCCGCTCGGCTGTATCCCTGGTAGCCGCTCGGCCGAGATGCCTGACTATCAGCGGAACAAACTCCCGTTGCTTTAATCTGGCTGCGCTCTCCAGGGCGTACCTGGCCACGTCGGGGGATTCATCCTTAAGCAGACGCTTGAGGTTTCTGGTGACTGCTGAACCGGCTTCCATCAGACCCAGGGCCTTGGCCGCTTCCATTCTTGAGGTTTCAGCTTCCCGGCTCCGGTCTTTTGAAACCCGGTCCAGGTAATCTCTCATCACCTCCTGGTAGCTGCTGAGGTAGAGAATCTCTTCGACCTCAGCTCCTAAGCTGCCGTGCTCCAGGGCCTCGTCAAGATCAGGTATAAGAACCTGCCCGCCGGATTCCAGCACCGAATCCATGGAGCGGGCTATGATTTCATCGGCTTTATAGGAGATGATCTTCTTGAGTTCCGGGCTCATTTTTTCTGTTTTCAACAGGTCGAGAAGGTTCATGGCATAAAGAACAGAACTGCGTTTCTTGCTTTCCAGGGTATCAAAAATCAATTTGGTCAGGTCCAGGTCCAGGCTTTCGTTGATAACCCGGTCGGCATCCTGCCATTTAATTTTCAGATTTCTCTTAACAGTATTTACATACTCCCTGGTGATGGAAAGATTGAGGAGAATCCAGCCCAGAATGAAGGCTATGACCACCAGGCTGATCTGCCTGAGGTTGAAGTGCAGAAGGGTAAAGCCCACCAGGAGAATGATTGAGCTCAAGCCCTTGGCAAACTTGGAAACAAACATATCTATAAAAACTTTAGCTCGGTATTTGACCTCAGAAGGGACCGGGATGTAAAGCAGCTCTCTGACCGACTGGTTCAGGGAGTAGCTCAGGCTCTTATCTGTTCCCTTGATAAAAACTGCCCAGTGAATCAGATAACCAGCCGGGATGAAAAAAATGGCAACCGAACCTAAAAGCAGGAAGGCCGGGGCTATCAGCAAAGCCATCCGGATTCCGGCTTTCCTCAGGATTCGGCTGGTAAAGAGTATGTGAAATAAGTAAGAAAAAATAAGCAGGATGGTCAGGAAGCTGCCCAGGAAAGAAGTCCTGGCATCCTGCTCGGTAAAAGTCCGCCCCACGACCGAAACGAACTGAAAATCGACCAGGGTGGTGATAATCATGCCCAGGGCCACGATGGCGGCCAGGGCTGAGAGATAGCGGCTGGCTCTGATGGCCCGCCAGGTGGCCAGGGGAGAGCTCTTGGCCGGCTTCCCGGTTTCAGCCCGGGTGGATACGGTTCTTTCTTCCTTCTGGGGCAAGCGCCTGTAAAAATAGACTAACACCAGGCAGCCCAGAAGGAGCGCCGGGCAGATCAACAACAGGTTCTCCGTACCCAGGCTAAGGGCCAGACGCGAGGCCACCAGTGCGCCCGTCACGCCTCCCAGCAAGCCGCCGCTTACCAGGAATCCGATCAGCCTCTTAGCCTGGTGGGGATGATAGAGGTCATTAACCATTATCCAGAACTGGGTGGTGGAAGTTACCATGAACAGGTCTGACCAGAACCAGTAGATCAGGGAAAGCCAGGGCCAGCGCAGCCTGAATAAAAACCAGAACAGAATCAGGGTGAAAATAAAGAACAGCAGGCTGAAGGCGATATAAAAATGCCTGCGAACTCGCTGGAGCAATTCGGAGTTCAGGGCAACGGCTAGACCGATCAGGAGGGCTGACAGAAGGTAGGCATAGGGCAGCCTGTCAGCTGTCAACCACCTTAAATATAGCGAAATTTTGACCGGTTCAATAATGTAGGCCGAAATCTGGATCAGGAAAAAATAAAAGAAAAGTAGCAGGGTGCACGAGGCTTCCTCGGGCCTGAGGTCAACTACCCGTGACAGCAGGCGGTAAACTCTTTTCCCGGTCATGATTTATGCCTGATCCTTATTCAGTCCAGCCAGCAGAGTCTGCATCTTTTTCTGCCTTTCTACGGGAGTTAGGTCTTCCAGCAGCGGCCAGAGAAGGTCCCTATCCTCTTTGACCAGGATGTTCTCCAGCAGTTCCAGGGCATAGGCGGCAGAGTCCCTGGTTCCTGTTTTGAGGTTCTGGTAAGCCCGGCTGATGTCATCCGGGTGATATATTAACCCCAGAAGCTGGAAAATACTGACCAGCGACTGGGCCAGCTGTTTTTCCCGGTCTGGTTCCGTTTGGTCTCCGGCCTGCAAAAAAACCTGACAGTATTTTTTGACTTCGGAGGCCATTTTTGATCTGACGGTTTCAGCCGGAAGGGAAACCTCCGGGTTCAGCGACCGGATTCTGTCCAGGGCATCTATTAATTCATAATCCAGCTCCGGCGGAGTTCTGAGCAGTTCCATGGCCAGAAAATCCGCCGCTTCCTGGCTAGCCAGCCGGGAAAGCACAGAAATAATGGCTTTCCTGAGCTCCAGGTCTTCTGTCTCGTCTCCCAGGTAATCGGATAGGGTACCGGCTATTCTGGAACCATAACCAAGCAGAGACCTGGCGGCGTCTTCCTGGGTTGAGGCTTCCCGCAACTTTCTGATAATGGCGTGGACGTGTTCGCGGTCTCCGGTTCTGCTGGCGCTGTCCATGGCCAGACGGCTGACTTCCCGTGATTCGTCTTCCAGCAGCTCCGTCAGTTCCTCGGCCAGCTGCGAATCCGGGCTCATCAGGCCGATGACCCTGGCCGCTTCCATCCTGGTTACTTCTGTCCCTGGTTTTTTTTCAGCCAAAACCCGGTTGATATAATTCCTGAGCAGTTCCCGGTAGGACGGGTCAGCCAGGATTTCTTCCACCTCCTTCTTAAAACTCTCCTGGCTTGAAGTCCAGGACCAGTCCGGGAAGGTAGCGGCCTCTTCTTCAAACAGGGTACCCAGGGAGGTACCACTGACGGCCCCGGACCTGGCCGCAATCAGACGCTTCAACTCCGGGCTGAGTTTACCCTGCCGGTCGAGGTCAAACAGGTCCATGGCCAGGAGCTCCTGGCTGCGGCTCTGGTTTTCCAAAGCGTCAAAGACTAACTTGATGTAATCCAGGTCCACCTGTTCGGTTACCACCTTGTCAACCCGCTCCCATTTCTTCTTCAATTTTTTCTTGACCACCGAGGAATATTCTCTGGTTACCCGGATATTGATAATCACCCAGCCCAGTATCAGAAAAATTGTCACCAGGCTGACCAGGCGAAGACCCGGTCGGAAAGAGAGCAGGGCCAGGAGCATGATAGCTCCCAGTCCTTTGGCAAACCGGTTCAGAAACATATCTATGAAGACCTTGGCTTTGTACTTGATATCAGGGGAAACAGGGATGTACAGAAGCTCCCGCACCGATTGATTTAAGGTATAGGACAGGCTCTTATCTGTTCCTTTCAGGGTCAGGGCCAGCAGGAGACTGGCCGGAAGGATGACCAGACCTGACAGCACACCTACCAGGACCAGGGGATAAATCAGAAAGGAAAATTTCAGGCCGAATCTCTGGATGAAGCGGCTGGTCAGGAAGATTTGAACGAAAAAGGCCAGGACCAACAACCCGGCATTAAAATGACCGTAGAAAGAAGTCAGCCTGTTCTCCAGGGACGAGGCTCCTTCCACCACTTTGTTAAACTGCCAGTCAATGAAGGTCGAAACTACCAGGCTTAAAGTAATTCCAGCTGCTATCAGCCGGAGATAGTGATTTCCCCTGACGGTCTTCAGGCAGTCCCGGAAGCCGACTGTAGCTGTAGCCCCGGCCGGCGCCGCAGGCTCTGGCCTCACCCGGGGAGTTAGGCCCTGGTTTCTTTTCTGCTGGCTGGCAAGCAGGTAGACCACCGGGATGCAGGCCACCAGGAAGCCGGAGGCCAGGAGCAGCAAGCCGAAGTCGACGTTGGACCTGGCCAGGAGACCGGTAGCTTCCCCGCCGAAAATGCCGCCCACAATCCCGCCGCTGCCGAAGAAACCGACCAGCCTTTTAGCTTCCCTTGGATTGAAAAGATCATTCACCACTATCCAGAATTGGGTGATGGTCACGGCCAGGAAGACATTGGCCCAGACGTAATAGGCCAGGGGGAGCCAGGTCCAGTTAAAAGAAAAAAGGAACCAAAAAAGCAGAGTGTTTAGAATAAAAAAGATCAGGCTGAAAATGATCAGATTTACTCTTGGTATGATGGCCTGGACCCGGGAATGGAGGGCGACCACGAAGCCGATAAGAACCGCTGTCAGCAGATAGGCCAGGGGTAGCTTGTCAGCTCCGAGGGATTCCAGGTAGCTGGCTACTCTCAGGGACTTGATTACTGAATAGGCGGCAGTAATCAGGAAAAAATAGAGAAAAAGCAGGCTAACAATTTTTTCCTCACCTGGCTTGAGCTCCACCACGGAAGCCAGGAGCCGGTGGAAGCGGCCAGGCCCGGTTGTCACCTGCTATACTCCTGAAAAATAAGCAAGACCTATTCTTTGAAAAAACTTTCCAGGGCAACCTGTTCATCATCAAAAATTTCCAGAACCTTAGTCAGCATGGTAACCTGGAAAATGAGAAAAAGCTTTTTGGAGATTTTAACCAGCTTGAGTTTTCCGCCCAGGTTGTTAGTAGAAATGTAGCTGGCCAGAATTTCGCCCACCCCAAAGCTGTCGATAAAATCGACTTTTTCGAAGTTAAGCAGAATCTTTCTCTTGCCCCTTTCCAGTTGCTGCTTAATCCATTGATGAAGGGTAACGTCGGTAATGTCGGACCTCTTGATTTCCCCCTCGATATCGACGATCAGGATATCATTTTTTTCTCTAGTGCTGATTACCAATTTTTCCCTTCCTTTCAGCCTCGCGGCAATGCTTAAGATTCATAACCCTGGCCCGGCTAAGCGGCCGGCTATAAAAGCCCAGCTCAGTATTGCAGAAATACAGTATATTCCTCTTTAATGGGTGGCATGACAAACAGGTCCAGGAACTTGATCAGCTGATTCTGGTAATAGCGGTTTTCTTCGCTAGCCGCCAGGTCCTCCGGGCTTTGCCAGAGAGTAATAGCGATACCCTTACCGCTGGCGGCGTCAGTCAGAAGGTACCCTCCGCAAAAACCTTTCTGCAATTTAGTCTCCGGAATCACGCTATTTTCATAAATTCTGGCTGCCTCTTCCACGTTTTCAGGCTTGACTCGGATGAAAGTTAATCGGGCAATCATGATAATTCCCCTTTCCTGCTTAAGTTTAATCCTTTTCAATTTAAATAACAATTATTTTTAGGTCGCTGATAGTTGTTGACTTTATCCACGCTTAGTAGTAGTTAGAAAGTAAGACTGGAACGATCTGGGGTTTATTTGACCGTAATCCGGCAGGATTAACACTCATGAAATGCCGCTTCCGGAAAAAGCTCGGCCAAACTGCTGTGCTCTGGCTGTGGCTTCTGCTGTTCTGGCTGGTTCCAGCCAATCTGTCAGCCGAAGACATTCCCTGTGTCTGGAGCGGAGTCAGCCGGATTGTGGTGGTCGGTGACCTACACGGTGATTACGAGAATTTTCTCAAGATATTGAAGGGAACCAAGCTGGTCGATTCTGGTCTGAACTGGGCTGCCGGTCAGACTTTTTTGGTGCAGATGGGCGATGTCATGGACCGGGGGCCGGATGCCAGGAAAATCTTCGACCTGATAAAAAAACTGGAAATACAGGCAGCCGAAGCCGGAGGCCAGGTTCAGATGTTGATCGGCAATCATGAAGAAATGAACATTACCGGCATTTCCTTCGACTATGAAGATTATGTCACCGTCGAACAGTTCCAATCTTTTTTACCGGATGATTACCGGGAAAGAAAACAGAAAGAACTGGAGAAGAAGGCCAGAAGGGGAAAGAGCCTCCAGAAACTGTGGCGGGAAGTTATCCAGATGGACCTGGAAGCCAGGAACAAGTATCTGGTCAATTTCAACCAGAAATATGGGAAATGGATTCTCAGGCATAATGCCGTAATCAAAATCAATGACCTGGTTTTCGTTCACGGCGGTATCAGCGAGGAGTTTTCCCGCTGGAAACTGGAAGAAATAAATAAACGACTGCGGCAGGAATTGGCCGCTTTCCAGAAAGTCTGGCTTAATGGAGCCGTGCCAGGAAATTTCAAGTTCGAGGTCGTTTATAAAAGCAACGGGCCGCTCTGGTACCGGCAGCTGGCTCTGACCAACGGGAATATCATGGAGGATCAGGTGGACCGCATTCTGGCTAACCTGGAAGCCAGTCATCTGGTGGTAGCTCATACCCCCCGTTTAGTCTCCAGTTTGAAGGATATGAGGCGCTTCGGGGGTAAGGTCTGGGTAGTGGATACCGGGATTTCCCGGGCCTATGGCGGCTGCCTGCGGGCCTTAATCATTGACGAGGGGCAATTCTCCCTGTGGGGAGTGAATGATGAAACAAAATAAATTAAGGGTTATGGGAAAGCTGGTAATTTTCTTGCTGGTCTGGGGAGCAGTTCAGGCCGGTATAATTGATGGGACGTCTGGCAACCAGGAGCAGGAGGCTATGGAAAATTATTTGAAGACAGCCAGGGTGGTGAAGGTTATCAAGGGGGCGACCGGCGGCCGGACGGCTCCCTGGGTGGTGAACCTTAGCGACGGCCAGGTCCAGAAGCAGGCTATTTTCAAATTTGTCAACCGGCCTCGACCGGCCATGCTGCCAGACAGCTATCGGTACGAATTGGCTGCCTATCGCCTGAGCAGGCTGCTGGAGCTGGATTTTGTACCTCCGATGGTAGAAAGGACAATTGAGGGTCGCCCCGGATCGCTCCAGCTCCTGATACCCGGGACCATGCAGGAAAGTTACCGGGCCAGCCGGGGACTGGAACCACCCGACAAGGCAGCCTTCGACCAGGCTCTGGCTGAAATCTTGATTTTTGAAAACCTGGTCTATGATCAGTGCCTGGATGGAGCCGACATCCTGATTCATAAAGCCAGCTGGAAAGTCTGGCGAATAGATTTTTCAGAAGCCTTTGCCCCGGTCGAGGAGCTGCTGCCGGACTGCCCTCTCAAGAATTGCTCCAGTAATCTCTATGATAGCTTGATGAAGTTGTCTGAGGAGTCAGTTGAATCCGCATTAAAATCTTACCTGAATGAAGCCGAACTGGCTGCCCTGTTAAAGCGCAGGCAACTCATCCTGAACAAAATAAAGGAACTGATTGAAGAGCAGGGAGAAGAAGCAGTAATTTTTGTAAAAAAATAGAAATAAAGAGGGACCCATCAACAAGCCACCCAAAACTGGTCAGCCGCCAAGAACAGGCTGGCCTCTGGGCTATCGGGTGCTGCGTCTTTTTACCGATATCAGGACCGGGGAAGCCTCCAAGGCTTTGCTGCTGACTCTCAATATCTTTATGCTTCTCCTGGCTTATTACATCATCAAGCCGGTCAGAGATGCCCTGATTCTGGCTGGCAAAGGAGCGGAGATAAAGAGCTACCTGGCCGGAGCCCAGGCCCTTCTACTGGTACTGGTGATAAAAATATTCAGCCTTCTGGCCTCAAAAGTTCCGCGGCAGCTTCTGATTACCTGGGTGACTCTTTTCTTTATTTCCAACCTCTTAATTTTTTATTTCCTGAATATTCTGGGCCTGCCTCTGGGGACGATGGGCATCATCTTTTTTATCTGGATTGGGATTTACAATCTGCTGGTTCCGGCTCAGTTCTGGGGTTTTGCCAATGACCTTTACTCGGAGGAGGAAGGCAAGCGGCTTTTCCCGCTGATCGCCTTCGGGGCCACTTCGGGAGCAGTCTTCGGCAGCCGGGTGGCCGGCTGGCTGATTAGACCCCTGGGTCTTTACAAATTGATGCTGGTATCGGCCGGAATTCTCGGCCTGTGCATTTTGCTGGCTGTCTACATTCATAAAAGAGAAGTCAGGGTCGGGTCGGGCGCCCAGTCCGAGAAAAATATAAGTCCAGGGCCGCAGAAGAGCCTTTCTGAACAGCCCTTAAAAAAGGGCGGCGGATTTAACCTGGTCTTTAAGAGCCGGTACCTTTTGCTAATTGCCCTGGTGATCGGGCTTTATAATTTCATCAATGCCACCGGAGAATACATCCTGGGCAATGTGGTGACCCGCACCGCGGCCCAGGCCGTTCAGGCCGGTTTGAGCGGCGGACTGGATTTAAAAGATTATATCGGCCAGTTTTTCGCCGAGTATCAGTTCCTGACCAACCTGATTGCCCTGATTCTTCAACTCTTCCTGGTTTCCAGAATCTTTAAGTGGATCGGGCTGGGGGGAGCTCTCTTGATTTTTCCTTTTATTGCTCTGGGGGGTTATACCTTCATCGCTCTGGGGGCCTCGCTGCTATTGGTTAAATGGGTTAAGGCTCTGGAGAATGGCACCGATTATTCTCTGATGAACACCACCAAGCATGCCCTGTTTCTGATCACCACCAGGGAAGAAAAATACAAAGCCAAGGCAGCCATTGATACCTTTTTTGTCCGGGGTGGCGATGTCCTGGCCGCTCTGGGAATTTTCCTGGGAACAACCTATCTGGCCCTCGGGGTAGAAAAATTCGCCAGGGTGAACATGGTAGGGGTGCTGGCCTGGATAACACTGTGTTTTCTCATCATCCGCGAGTATAAAAGGCTCAAGCAGAAAAGCCTATCCGGGCAGAAATAGCAGAATAATAAGTGCAGGTTTATTTTTTTATTTTTCTAAGGTCGCGAACCTTGAGTATTCCCCCAGAATCCTGAGCGATGTACAGGAAGCCCTGGTCATCCCAGGACAGTCCTTCCTGGTTATCTCCCGGAAAGGCATATTCTTTAACCAGCTTTCCGTCGAGAGTAATCTCCACCAGGATGTTGTCGGCGTCGCTCACTAGGTGCAACAACCTGGTTTCATCGTCGTACATCATAGCTGCGGGATCATCAATTCTGAAGGGCAGAACCCGGATAATGCGGGCTTCTGCCTGCCAAGCCTGGCTGGACTTTAGCGGAACCAGGAGCTCAACTATGCAGGGCGGGTCCCACTGATTGCCGGCATAAAAAGTTCCCCCTTCTGGATGATTCTCATCGGGAACAAAGGCCAGAGATTCAAGGCCATTATCATATTGACCTTCATGCTTTTGCAGGAAATTGGGGTTGCCGTTGAATTCCCTGTTAACGGGGAATCTCCGGCTGACCTCTCGCCGCTCCGGGTCATATTCCAGGATTACATCATCTCCCTCGATGATTATATAGACCAGGCCCGTCCGGGGATTGATGGCCACAGCTTCCAGGTCCCCTGGAATTCTCTGGCTGTAGATGGGGGCTCCATCAGTGGTGATTTCATACAGCCAGCCTTCGTCGCTAACGACGAACAGGGTCTTGCGGCCAGGATGAAAACACAGGCCCGAAGGTTCAATTATATTCTGCTGATCAATATTTCCGCCGAACCCGGGGGTACCCAGCCACTGGTAGGGGAAGCGGATGGTCGGGGCCTGAGGGTCTTGAGAGCAACTTACCAGACACACCAGAAAAAACCATGGTAATATCTTTTTCATCGTTTGAATCTCTCTCTGCCAGATTAAAACAAGTTTATAACAAAATACGGAGAAAAATATCAATAAAAACTTTTCCGTCAGCAGCCAGAAGATTTTATTTGACATCGAAAGCCAATAAGCTTAATTTTTGCAGAAGGGGAAAATATTGAATCTCCTTAAGAAATCCTTCTACAGGTCTCTGACCATAACTGCCTTTTTTCTGGCTGTATATTTTCTCTTCTGGCCTTCGTACGGCCAGTTCAGGCCGGAGGAAATCCTGGAGAGAGAGGACCTGGAAGATTTTCTGCTAACGGCCAAAATAGTTGGGTTTAAGGATCTGGGGAAGGGAATAACCCAACCGCTTAAAATAAATTTAAGAAGAGGGAAAACAGAAAGAAAGGCTGTCTGGAAAAACTGCAGTGGGGTTATCAACGGCTATTTTGAAGGCTGGCAGTATGAGATTGCCGCCTACCGGCTGGATAAGCTGCTCGGATTAAACATGATTCCGCCGACAGTCGAAAGAAGGTTCCAGGGTCAGCGCGGCTCTTTACAGCTATGGGTGGAACACAAGTATGACCTTCTGGAAATAGTCGATCATAGCATTCCATTGCCCAAAGAAGGGCTGGAAGCTGTCAATCTGGAAAGGATGCAGTACCTGGCCAGAGCTTTTGACTCACTCATTGCCAATGAAGACCGCAGCCTGCAGAATACCCTGCTCACCGAGGACTGGAGGACAATTCTCATCGACCACTCCCGGAGTTTTCGGTCCGATGCTCACTTTACCCGGAATTTGATTTACGGGTTGCGTCCGCTGAGGACGGAGAGCGGGCCGCTACCCTTTAAAAGGTTGCCCCGAACTTTTGTGGACAAGCTCCGGTCCCTATCCTTTGACAGCATCAAGGTGACAGTCGGGTCTTACCTGACGACCAGAGAAATCAGGTCAATCCTGGCCCGCCGGGACTTGATGATAAAAGAAATTGAAGAGATGATTGTCCTCTACGGAGAGGGGGAAGTCCTTTATTAATGATAAGAGGAAAGTCATGAGAAACAGAATTTTAATAAGTGCCTTATTATTACTGGTAATCCTCGGTTATCACTCGCTATCAGCTCAATTCCTGCCAGAAGAAATCGCCCAGAGGGAAGAACTGGAGAAGTTTCTGCTGACAGCCGAAATAATAAGTTATAAAGAAATAGGAGAGGGCGTGACCAAACCGGTCCGGCTTTTCCTGAGGAAAGATAATATGGAAAGGAGCGGAGTCTGGAAGAATCCACACGGTATCCAGGGCGGCTACCTTGAGGGCTGGCAGTATGAAATCGCTGCTTACAGGCTGGATAAACTGCTGGGATTAAACATGATCCCCCCGACGGTGGAAAGGGAATTCCAGGACAAGAAAGGTTCGCTTCAGATGTGGGTGGAAAAAGAATACAGCCTGCTGGAAGTAATGGAGAAAAACATCCCCCTGCCTTCAAGCGGACCCGAGGCCGATAACTGGGAAAAGAGGAAGTATCTATCCAGAGCTTTCGATGCCCTGATTGCCAACGAAGACCGGACCCAGCAGAACACATTTTATACTAAAGATTGGCGAACTATATTAATTGACCATTCCCGGAGTTTTCGCTCAGAGGAGAAATACACCAAACATCTCCTGTTCGGATTGAATCCGTTGAGACCAGATGGCCGGCCCCTGCCTTTCAGGAAACTGCCCAGGGAGTTTGTGGAAAAAATTAAAGGTCTGACCTTTGATAGCATCAAGCAGGCTGTCGGTCCCTATCTGACAGATAAAGAAATTCGAGCCATCCTGGCCCGCAAAGAATTGATATTGAAGGAAATAGCGGACATGATAAAAGTTGCAGGCGAGGATAAAATTTTATATTGAGGGGGAAAAATGAGAAAAATAATTCTGGCCTGTGCCTGTCTTTCGCTCATCCTGTTTTTTAACCGACCTCTCTTTTCTCAGTTTACTCCGGAAGAGGTGGCCGAGAGGCCTAAATGGGAGGCTTTTTTGCTGGAAGCCCAGGTTATTACAGAAGAGCAGCTGACCGGTCCCGAAGCTGTCACCAGCCCCTGGAAACTGACCCTGGAGAAAGACGGAGTTACCAGGAATGCCCTCTGGAAAAATCCAGAAGGCCGGGTAAAAGGTTTTATCGAGGGTTGGAAATACGAGATAGCGGCCTACTTGCTGTCAAATTATCTGGAGTTGAACATGGTGCCGCCGACGGTCGAAAGAAGGTTTCACAACAACCGGGGGTCCTGCCAGATCTGGGTGGATTACGAAATGACCCTGAAGCGAAAAACAGAAAAGAATATCAAAACGCCGCCCATCAAGCTGATGCACTGGAACCGGGCGGTATACCTGCAGCGGGCCTTTGACAACCTGATTGCCAATGAAGACCGACATATGAACAACATTCTTATAACCAAAGACTGGCGGATGATATTGATTGACCACTCGCGGTCTTTCCGGACCGGGAAGAAATTCACCCAGAATCTGATCTATTCTGAAAAACACCCGGAAGGCCCCAAGCTCATGAGTGAACTTCCCCGGGCTTTTGTGGAAAAAATTAAGAGTTTGAATTTTGAGTTAATAAAAAGCACAGTTGGAGAATACCTGACCGACGATGAGATCGAGGCCATTCTGGCCAGGAAAGAATTGATACTTAAAGCTATTGATAAACTGGTCCAGGAAAAGGGAGAGGATAAAGTCTTATACTGAACTTTCTGGTTCAGCTTTGGCCAGTCTCTTATGCATCAGAAGAATATTCTGCTCATTTTCGCGCCGGTAGGTAAATCCGTCCATCAGCTCCCGGCTGATGTAAATCCCAAAACCGCCCACTTTCTGCTGGCGCATTAGTTCTTCCAGGTCGGGCGTCCTGGTACTGGTCGGGTCAAAGGGCAGGCCGCTGTCCCTGATTTCCAGATAAACTTCTGGACCCTCGGTCCAGAAACTTAAGCAGATCTGTCCCTTTGTTCCCGGATAAGCGTAGTGAATGATGTTGAGGCAGATTTCCACCACGGCCAGCTCAATTTGATAGTGTTCTTCCTCCGAGACCGGCAAGCCTTTCAGATTCTTTTTAAGGAATCGTCTGATTCTGTCAATCTCGTGGAGTTCGCTGGGAACTTCAAGGGAAGCTGCGGCTCTGTTCAAGTCATTCCCCTGTAGGCAATTATATATAAATTCCAGCAGCGGGGCAACCGGCCGATTTCCTGGCCGGCATTTGCCCGGAGGCCAGCGTTTACGATGTTCTTTATGGGGATTCTGATAAGCTGGCCAGCTTTTACCAAACCGACGCCTGCTACCTGGATAAGGTTGCAAAAATGATGCCTGAGCTATAAATCGAAAAAATTTCCCACTCTCCCTTTTTTTTATTTTAGAAGGAGTTTGATTTTATAGAATTTGCGCTTGCCGATTTTTAGGATTTGCTCGGGTTTGGTGGCGTCAAGTTTGCAGTCAATATTTTCTACCCGCTGGCCGTCCAGGTAAACGCCCCCCTGGCGAATGAGCCGTTTAGCTTCACCTCGGGAGGGGACAAGACCCAGGTTGAACATGGTTTCTACCAGCTCCACCTGTGGTGTCGCTTTACTGACTTCCAGGATTTTTTCTTCAACATCTTCCGGGATTTCTCTGTGCTTAAAGATGCGGTCAAATTCTTCGGAAGCGTTCTGGGCTTCTGCTTCTCCCCAGAAATCAGCCACAATCATTCTGGCCAGCTGGGCCTTGAGGTCGCGCGGGTTTACTTTACCTTCTCGGGCCTCTCGCTTCCAGGTTTCAATCTGGTCGGTGGGCACGTCAGTCAGCAGTTCATAATAGCGGTACATCAGTTCATCAGAAATGGACATCAGCTTGCCGAACATTTCCTGGGGCGGTTCGTTGATGCCCACGTAGTTACCCAGAGATTTGGACATTTTCTCCACGCCGTCCAGGCCTTCCAGCAGCGGCATGGTCAGTATGACTTGCGGTTCCTGGCCGTATTCCCGCTGGATTTCTCGACCGACCAGCAGGTTGAATTTCTGGTCAGTCCCTCCCAGCTCGACATCGGCTTTAAGAGCTACCGAATCATAGGCCTGCATCAACGGATACAGGAGCTCGTGAACGGATACCGGCAACCCGGCCTTGAACCTCTTGGTAAAATCGTCCCTCTCCAGGATTCTGGCCACGGTGTATTTTGAAGTCAGTTTTATGATATCGAAACTGGTGAGGGCTCCCAGCCAGCGGGAGTTAAAATCAATAATTGTTTTCTGGGGGTCCAGAATTTTGAAGACCTGCTGTTTATAAGTTTCGGCATTCTTGTTGATTTCTTCCCTGGTCATGGCCGGCCTGGTGGCCGAACGTCCGCTGGGATCTCCGATCAGTCCGGTAAAATCTCCGATCAGGAAGATTACTTCGTGTCCCAGCTCCTGGAAATGCTTCATTTTCCGCAGCAGGACCGTATGTCCCAGGTGAATATCGGGGGCAGTCGGGTCGAACCCGGCTTTAACCCGGAGGGGCCTGTTTTCCTTCTTTGACCTCTCCAGTTTGCGCACCAGGTCTTCTTCCAGGATGATTTCCACTGCTCCTTTTTTTAGCAGCTTCAACTGTTCTTCCACCGGTTTGAACATGGTGACTTCCTCAAATGAATTTCAGGCTATAAATATGACTGAAGACAGCAGGAATTTCAAGGGATTTCTGGCAAATTGCCGGCTGGAGAGGTATAAAAAAATGCAGCCTGCGGAGTGAAATGACTTCAAGCCGGTTATCTGCCATTACCTGAGCCGCGGAAATATCCAGCCAATTATCTACCTGATTAAGGTTGCCGCTCCCGGCTTGTAGGATTTTAGTTCCCCGGGAATCTTTTCTGGAAATTTCCCCTTTGATAAACAAAAATTTATTGGCTGAAGAGACTAATAATTGAATAAGATTTTTAATCCAGGATGTAAACCTTGCGTCCCCTGACTTCCAGTTTGCCTTCAAAGTAAAGACGCACGGCTTCGGGATAAATCTTGTGTTCCCATTCCAGAATCCTGTCGGCCAGGGTTTCTTCCGTGTCATCCTGGTGCACCGGCACCACCGCCTGCAGGATGATCGGCCCGGCGTCCACTTCTTCCCAGACAAAGTGAACCGTGGCACCGGAATAACGCACGCCGTAATCAACCGCCTGCTTCTGGGCATGAAGTCCCGGGAACGAAGGCAGCAGGGCTGGGTGAATGTTCATAATCTGGTTGCGGAAAGCCTGGCAGAAAAGGGGAGTTATTATTTTCATATAACCGGCCAGGCAGACCAGGTCCACCTGGCGCTTCTTTAATTCCTCCACTATGGCCGCATCATAGGCGTCCTTGCTGGGAAAAGCTTTAGGGTCAAGAAACAGAGTTTCCAGGCCTCTTTCTCTGGCCGTCTGCAAGCCAGGAGCTTCAGCCTTATTGCTGAAGACCAGGACGATCTCGGCGTTGATTTTCCCGGCCAGCATCGAATCATGGATGGCCCGGAAATTGGAGCCGCGGCCCGAGAGGAGAACGGCTACCCGCCCCTTTTTTTTAGGACTTCTGAAGACTTCCTGTTCCATAAATCCCCCTATATTTTTTTAACCCTGAAATAATCCGGAATAGCCTTCTTCCAGGCCCGATAAGCCAGCTCCAGCGGCTGGTCCACCACTTTTTTCTTTTTGTGCCAGATGACCAGCCGTCGACCGCCGGTTCGGCCTATGACCCGGGCCTTAACCTTCATCTTTCTGGCCAGGGCCAGGATTTTTCTTACGTCTTTTTGTTTAGCGGTGATGATTATCCGGGACTGGCTTTCGCCAAAGAGCAAGGCATCGGTCCGGAGGGCCTCGTTCAACCTGACCTCAAAACCGATTTTCTTGGGACTGCGGAAGGAGCATTCAGCCAGGGCCACGGCCAGACCGCCTTCTGACAGGTCATGGGCCGTTCTAACCAATCCAGCCTGAATCGCCAGACGGCAGCATTCCTGAACTCTTTTCTCCAGGGCAAAGTTAAGAGCCGGCGGCTGACCTTTTTCTTCGGAGAAAATCAGCCGCAGGTATTCGCTCCCGCCCAGCTCTTCTTTGTTCTCACCGAGAAGAATGATGGTCTCTCCAGCTCCCTGGAATCCGGCTGACGGTACCCGGGCTGTATCATCCACCAGTCCCACTATTCCAAGGACGGGAGTGGGATATATCGGTCGGCCTTCTGTTTCATTGTAGAAACTGACATTGCCACCGGTAACCGGTATGTCAAACTGACGGCAGGCCTCGGCGATTCCTTCCACCGCCTGCTGGAACTGCCACATTATTTCGGGCTTTTCCGGGTTGCCAAAATTAAGGCAGTTAGTGACGCCTATGGGCGTGGCTCCAGCGCAGGCCAGGTTCCGGCAGGCTTCGGCCACGGCAATCTGACCGCCGCGCCTGGGGTTGAGAAAAGTGTAGAGAGAATTTCCGTCCAGGGTCATGGCCAGGCCCTTCTTCAGGCCCTTCAGCCTCAGGACGGCGGCGTCAGCCCCGGGCAGGACCATGGTATTAACCTGGACCATATGGTCATACTGCCTGAAAACCCATTCCTTGTCGGCAATATTGGGCGAGGCTACAAGCTGCAGGAAAACCTGATTGAGGTCAGAAGGCATCTCCGGCTGCCGCCACCTGGCGACCTTATTAATAAAGGCTGGCATCCGCGCCGGGCGGCGGTAGGCCGGGCAGAGGTCCACCACTGCTTTAACCGGAATATCTATTACCAGTTCATTCCTAAAATATGCTTTAAGCTGGCCATCGGCGGTAACCTTGCCTATCACCACCGCATCCAGGTCCCATTTGCTGAAAATCTTCTGGAGTGCTTCGACCTTACCCGGCTCAGCCACTATGAGCATCCTCTCCTGCGACTCGGACAGCATTATTTCGTAGGGATTCATGCCGGCTTCCCGCTGGGGGACCAGGTCCAGGTTGATTTCCATCCCGGTACCGGCCTTGGCTGCCATTTCGGTGGTGGAGCAGGTGAGGCCGGCTGCTCCCATGTCCTGGATGCCCACTATCAGGTCTTTAGCCATGGCTTCCAGGCAGGCTTCCAGCAACAGTTTTTCCTTGAAGGGGTCTCCCACCTGAACGTTGGGTCGCTTGTGCTCTGTCTCTTCCCCGAACTCGGCCGAGGCCATTGTGGCTCCGTGGATGCCGTCCCGTCCGGTCTTAGCTCCGACGTAAATCACAGCATTGCCCACGCCCTGGGCACGGGCCAGGAAGAGCTTGTCTTTCCGGGCCAGCCCGATGCAGCAGACATTAACCAGGGGGTTGAGAGAATAACATTCGTGGAAATAAACCTCGCCCCCGACCGTGGGCACGCCGAAGGAATTGCCGTAACCGGAAATGCCGCTGACCACGCCGTCCATGATGGCCCGGTTTTTCGGGTCGTCCAGGGGACCGAAGCGGAGGGAATCCAGCACAGCCACCGGCCTGGCCCCCATGGTAAAAATGTCCCGCAGGATGCCGCCGACTCCGGTCGCAGCTCCCTGGTAGGGTTCCAGGTAGGAAGGATGATTATGGGATTCAATCTTGAAAACCAGGGCCAGGTCATCGCCGATATCCATAACCCCGGCATTTTCTCCCGGACCTTGAATCAGGAATTTGCCCCTGGTCGGGAATTTTTTCAGGTGCACCCGCGAACTCTTATAACCACAATGCTCAGACCACATAACTGAAAAAATGCCGAGTTCAGTCAGGTTGGGCTCGCGGCCCAGGTGTTTGACTATCAGTTGGTATTCTTCCCGGGTGAGATTATGGTCGAGGAGAGTTTTGTCATCAATCATGTCGGTTTCCTCAAAAAGTTCCGATGAGAGGCGGCAGGGGCGAAATTGCCGGCCTGGTCGTCCGGACGGCTTTCTTTCTGCCCGGCCCGACCTTCTTCTCCAGGTAGTTAATCATCGACTGAAAAATGATTTTTCCGTCCTGGCTGCCCAGTATTTTTTCAGAAGCCCTTTCTGGATGAGGCATCATTCCCAGGACATTACCCTGGCGGTTGATCAAACCAGCAATGCTGTTGATTGAACCGTTGACGTTGGCCTCTTCGCTCAACTTTCCCTTCTCGTCGCAGTAGCGGAAAACCACCTGCCCGTTTCTTTCCAGCTCGGACAGCAATTCGGGGGATGCGTAGTAATTACCGTCGAAATGGGCAATCGGGATTTGCAACACCTGGCCCTTTCTGGCTGCCTGGCTGAAAGCTGTCCGGCTGTTTTCTACCCTTATATAAACATGCTGGCAGAGAAACTTGAGGTTCTTGTTTCTGAGCATGGCTCCCGGCAGCAGGCCGGCTTCCAGCAGAATCTGAAAACCATTGCAGATACCCAGGACCAGGCCTCCGGCCGCAGCGAATTTTTTGACCTCGGTCATGATGGGGGAGAAGCGGGCGATAGCACCCGAGCGCAGGTAATCGCCGTAGGAAAAGCCGCCCGGAAGGACCACGCAGTCTACCCCCTGCAGGTCGTGGTCTTTGTGCCAGAGAAAGACCGTTTCCAGGCCCATGACGTTCTGCAGGGCATGAAAGGTATCATAATCACAATTAGAACCCGGGAAAACAACCACTCCGAATTTCATGTTCCAGTCCTTTCTTCTCGTCCTTTCAGGCTTCCAGGATTTCCCAGCTGAACTTTTCAATGATGGGGTTGGCCAGGACCCGGTCGGCAATCTCCGGGACTATTTTTTCAGCCTCGGACCGGTCCAGTCCTTCCAGCTCGATTTCAAACACCTTGCCCTGGCGGACATCCCTGACTGCCTGGTAACCCAAGGTATGCAGGGCGTTTCTGACGGTCTGCCCCTGGGGGTCCAGAACGCTTTCCTTGAGCGAAACCAGAATTCTTACCTTCATTGGAGAACCCTTTCAAAGATGAAATCTATTTTCTGCAGATAAGGTTCCAGAGAAAAGCAGGCCTCGATTTCCTCGGCCGACAGACGACGGCTGATTTCAGGGTCGGCGGCCACCAGCTGGCGGAAATCCAGGTTTTCCTGCCAGGCCCTGAGGCTGCAATTCTGAACTAATTTATATGCTTCTTCTCTGGTCAGTCCCTTGCGGGTCAAAGCCAGCATCACTGCCTGAGAAAAGATTAAGCCCCGGGTAGCGTCGATATTCTGCCTCATCCGCCGGGGATAGACGTGCCAATTGGCGATGATATCCACCATTTCTTTGAGCAGGTAATCAGTCAGGATAAAAGAATCGGGAAAGATGACCCGCTCGGCCGAAGAATGGGAAATGTCGCGCTCATGCCAGAGGGGAATGTTCTCCAGAGCTACCTGCAGGTTGCCGCGGACAATCCTGGCCAGCCCGGCAATTCTTTCGCAGCGGACGGGATTTCTTTTGTGGGGCATGGCCGAAGAGCCCTTCTGACCCTTGGTGAACGGTTCTTCCACTTCCAGGACTTCGGTTTTCTGCAGGTGCCTTATCTCCAGGGCGAACTTTTCCAGCGAAGTCACAATAAGGGCCAGACAGCTCATGACTTCAGCATGCCGGTCGCGCTGTAGCACCTGAGTGGAGACGGGGGCCGGCTTCAGTCCCAGGGACTTGAGGGCATATTTTTCAACCCTGGGATCCAGGTGAATGTAGGTCCCGACCGAACCGGCAATCCGACCGACGCTGATGACCTCCCTGGCTGCCTTTAATCTTTTCAGGTGGCGGTTCACTTCTTCGTACCAGACCAGAATCTTGAAACCGAAGGTGATGGGTTCAGCGTGAACCCCATGGGTCCGGCCGATGCAGGGAGTCATTTTATACTTGAGGGCCATTTTTCTGAGAATTTTCCTGAGCTCTAAGAGCCTTTTTTCCACCCGTTCCAGGGACTCAAGAATCAGCAAAGACAGGGCTGTGTCAACAATGTCATAGGAAGTCAGGCCCAGGTGGACAAAACGCGAATCCTCGCCTATATGCTCGGCCACCGAAGTCAGAAAGGCGATGACATCATGCTTGACCACCTTCTCGATTTCCTCAATCCGTTCGACGGAGAAGCCGGCTTTTTTCTGGATGTTCCGGAGCGCTGCCGGGGGGACCTGACCCAGGCGGGCCCAGGCCTCACACACGGCCAGTTCCACTTCCAGCCATTTCCGGTATTTGTTTTCTTCCGACCAGATGGCTCCCATTTCAGGAAGGGTGTACCTTTCGATCATCAGTTTTTCCTTTTAGGGAGTTTTGGTAATTCATATTAGCAATTAGCTGCTTTTAAGTCAATTTAAAAGCGGGGAAAAAGACACTCTTCCCAAGCTTCTGGCCAGATTTTTGTCTAAATTGATGAAAGGCCAATGCGGTGTTGAATCAGGGCCACGGGACGGGTTAAACTGAGTTGTGGTTGACGGATGAACAGGGAGCAGGAACTTGAGCTAATTTCAAGAGCCCGGAAGGGTGAGGTTGAAGCCTTTATGAGCCTGGCCAGAATTTATGAGAAGCCCATCTTCCGGCTGATTTATCGTCTGACCGGAAACCGGGAAGATGCGGCCGACCTGACCCAGGAAACATTGTTAAAGGCCTACGTCGGGCTGAAGAAATTCCGGGGGCAGTCCAGTTTCCACACCTGGCTCCACCGGATTGCCGTAAACGAAACGCTTAATTTTATAAAGAAGTCAGGCCAGGAGAAGGGTCGGCTGGAATACCTGGATGAATTGAAGGCTGATGAGGCCGGGCTGGCCAGGGTGGCCTCACCCGAGGAATCGTCCATGGAGGAAGAATTCAGGACAAAGCTGGAACAGGTGCTGAATGAACTTCCGATAACTGACAGACTGACTTTTTCCCTGGTGGTGTTCCAGGGCCTGAGTCACGCCGAGGCGGCTGAAGTGCTCGGCTGTTCGGAGGGAACTGTTTCCTGGAGGATACATGAAATCAGGCAGGCGATCCGGGAGAAATTAAAACCCTATTCCGGAGAATTAAGAGAGGTTTGAAATGAGATGTCAGGATTTTCAAAAGTGGATTTCAGACCGGCTGGACGGAAACCTGAGCCAGAAAAATCAGAAGAAACTGGAGGAGCATTTAAGAACCTGTGAAGCCTGCCGCCGGTACTATAAAGACTTGAAGAGAATAGAAGACCGGGTCAGGAAATTGCCCGGAGCTGAGCTACCGGACCAGGCTCTTTTTGAAGATAAGTTAAGAGAGCGGCTAAGCCGGGTGGCGACTGAGCCGGGACAGGAGCACAGGATAAGCTGGAAACCCAGGTTAGCTCAGGCCTGGGTTGCGGGCCTGTTTCTGATAGCCGCGGCCGTGTACCTTTTCTTTCAATTGAGGCCGGCGGTTGAGCCAGAAATGGACCTGGCCATGTTGATGTCTTATGAAGATTCCTACCTGACCCTGTCCCAGACCTTAAGCAGTGATGAAAACTGGCAGAAAAATTATAATGATGACATCCTGAACAGCATCTATGAAGATGTAAAGGCAGGCGAGCTCGTCGATTTGGAAAACCTTGATATTTACCAGGAGCAAAATAACAATAATAATATAGAAGATAGTTTTCTAACAGAAAATATGGGATTTCCGGAGGAAAAATGAACAAGAAAGCTTTAACCATTGGGTTTTTAGCTCTATCTTTAATTTTCATTTTATTATCTATTGTCCCGTTAAGTGGGCAGGAAACACTCCCGGGACCAGGCCAGCGCAATTTGCGGCAAAATCTCTTTACTCTCAGGGCCTTGAGGATGACCCAGGTACTGGAATTGACTGAACTGCAGACGGCCGCCATTTTTCCGGAGTTAAACAGGGCAGAAAAGGATAAGGCGGAACTGCAGAGGCAACTGGCAGCCGAGATCAGGAGCTTGAGGCAGCTCATAAAAGAGGGCCCGGCCCGGGACGAAGAATTTGAATCCAGGGTCGGACGGGTGCGGGAATTGAGGCAGAAAATACAGGAAAGAGACCAGGCTTTTGAGAATTTTTTGTTCAGCCAGTTGACATCCATCCAGAAGGCCAGGTATATTATTTTCAGCCTGGAATTTAACCGGGCGATTATGGAAAGGGCCCAGCACCTGCGGCAGGCCGGTCAAAAAATTAAATAAATTCTGTCCTTATCTTGACAAAAAGATTAAATTGAGTTAGTATTCCCGTTGTAAATTTATATCTCAATTTAACTTTTTTCAATTAAAAATAAGAGTAGAGAATTTTTTGAAAATTTAAAGGAATTTTATCGATTCGGGTATGATTGCCAGCGTAGCTCAGCCGGTAGAGCAGCTGATTTGTAATCAGCGGGTCGGGGGTTCGAATCCCTTCGCTGGCTCAGAAATAGAAAGCAGGCCTGGCCTGATAGGGAAGACTGGTATGGGCAGGTACCAAAGTGGCCAAATGGGGCGGGCTGTAAACCCGCTGCGGGAACGCTTCGGAGGTTCGAATCCTTCCCTG
>DMVN01000151.1 GCA_003476685.1 Acidobacteriota bacterium
GTGCTGTTTGGCGACGGCGCCGGGGCGGTAATCCTTGAAGCCAATGATTCCGGCGACGGTCGGGGCCTGCTTTCCTGTCATCTCTTCTCTGACGGCCGCTTCGTCAGCGAACTGTGGATGGAAAAGCCCTCTTCGAAGGATAATCCAACCTTTCGCCCGGAATTTTTTGCCCAGGGAAAATTCTACCCGAGGATGAATGGCCGGACGGTTTTTAAGAATGCCTGCGAGAAAATGCCCCAGTCAGTTCTGCATGGGCTGAAGCACCTCGGGCTGACGGTCGACGACATCGATTACCTGATTCCCCACCAGGCCAACGACCGGATTTCCCAGATGGTAGCCCGCGGCCTGAAAATCCCGGAAGAAAAAGTTATCAGAAATATCAGCCGGTACGGCAACACCACCGCTGCCTCCATCCCCATCGCCCTGTCGGAAGCTGTTAAGGACGGTCGGATTAAACCAGGAATGCTGGTAGCCCTGACCGCTTTCGGAGCGGGTTTTACCTGGGGCTCGGCCTTCATCAGGTGGTAAAGGACAGAATTTTTCACCGGCAATTGATATTCAAAATTAATTTATGATAAGCTAAAATTTCGAGAAAGAAATCAGGCTTAGGCCGGATAAATCAAGACACGAGGAGGTCTTAGGAATGAAGAAAACAAAACTCTTGATCCTCAGCGCGGCCATTTTTGTCCTGCTTCTCCCGCTGGGACAAGCTCTGGCTCAGAGCCAGGAAGACGCCAAATTCCAAAAAACCCTGGAAACTTTCCTGGACGAATACTGGAAATTCTACCCCACTCAGGCCACCATTGCCGGTTATTACAAATATAATGACAAGCTGGAAGATCCCAGTCAGTCCAACGTGGATAAAAGAGATGAGATCATCAAGAAAATAAACAGCGATATCATCAAGCTCGACCGCTCCAAGCTCTCCCCTGAGAACCAGCAGGCCCTGAACATCCTGTTCGATTACATCGACCTGGAATTCGTCAGGCTGGAGAATCTGCTGCCCTGGGATTATAACCCGCTTTTCTACAACGAAATCATCATCAACAGCATCCACAGCCTGCTGACCAAGGACTTCGCTCCGATTGACAGCCGGGTTCGCAGCGCCACCGAAAGAGTCAAGGCCCTGTCCAACCTGATCAAACGGGCCAAGGACAACCTGAAGACCCCGGCCCAGATTTACACCGAGACCGCCCTTAAGCAGATGCCCCATATCATCAATTTTTACAGGGAAGAAGCCCCGGCCCTGGCCGCGGGTGCTTCCGACCCGGTGAAACAGGCTTTCCAGGCTGAACTCGGCAAGGCGGTCCCGCTGCTGGAAGACTACCAGAGATATCTGCGCTCGGAGCTGCTGCCGAAATCAACCGGCAATTTCCGGCTCGGGCCGGAAGTCCACCGGCGCCTGATCCAGAGGCTGTCCGGCTCGGCCATCAGTCAGGAAGAACTGGCCAACCGGGCCCAGGCCGATGTCAAGAACATCCGCCGAGAAATGTTCCTGGTCTGCATCCCCTTGCACAAGATGATGTACCCCGAAGTTGACATCGAGCAGCTTCAGGGAGACCCGGATGTCATCTGGAACCGGATCATCAGAAACGTCTTCGACAAGATTAAGGTTTTCCACCCGGCTAAAGAAGACATAGTTAACCGGATTGCGGCCGCAGCTGACAATCTGAAGAAGTTCGGACTGGAATCGAAACTTTTCCCGGTTCCGGCTGAACCCCTGGAAATCAAACCCATGCCCGGGTATTTCGCCGGACTGAGCCGGGTCAGGCTGAGCGGTCCGGGAGCCTATGATTCCCAGGGAAGATACACCGTGGAAATCGCCACCCTGCCCGACGATTGGTCAGAGCAGAAAATTAAAGATTACCTGGAAGAATACAATAATTTCTACCTGGAAGTGATGACAGCCCAGAGAGTCTTCCCGGGAAAATTCGTGCCGCTGGTTTCCACCAGGAAAGCCTCCAGCCTCATTACCAGGATTTTCCCCAACCAGGCCCTGCTCCTGGGCTGGCCCATCTATGTCCAGCAGAACCTGATCTATGCCGGCTACGGCGATTATGACCCCAGGCTGAGGCTCAACCAGCTGAAACTGATGCTGAAGACCGTCATGGATTTCCAGATGGACCTGAACATCCATCAGGGAGGCATCACCAAGGAACAGTTCATGAGATACCTGACCGTGACCGGATTCCAGACCGAAGCAGAAGCTGAAAGAACCTGGGAATACCTGGTGCTGAATCCAGGTTCCGGGGCCCTGCCCTATGTCGGCCTGCAGGAGATTCTGGACCTGGAAAAAGACGCCCAGAGGACCAAGGGAGAAGCCTTCAACCGGGCCGAATTCCTGACCAAGTTGATATCCAATGGCGCCCTGCCCCCGATCCAGTTGAGAAATAAGGTCATAAACTGAAACCCATCAGGGAGGAGAGAATGATTTTCCTCTCCTCCCTATTTTTTTATTTAAAAATTTAAAAAAGTCTGAAAAGCAACCTGGTTCAGCAGTAAGAAAATGGAACAAGCAGTAAACCAAGGCCAGCAGTTCCAGCTGGTGGACTCCCATGCCCATATTGATATGCCAGATTTCAACCGTGACCGGGCCCTGGTGGTGGCCAGAGCCAGGCAGCAGGGGGTTCGCTGGATACTCTGTCCTCTTGACCTGTGTTCAGCAGAAAGCCTGAAAAATGGCCGGCAGCTCCAGGAAGATGGAGGCAGTAGCATCTTTCTGGCAGCTGGAGTCCATCCTCACCAGGCCGGTCAGCTTAATTCGGGACACCTGGAAACCTTAAAAAAACTGGCTACTGAGAAAAAAATTGTGGCCGTGGGCGAGATAGGGCTGGACTTCCACTATAATTTCTCGGCACCGGAAAAACAGGTAGAAGCTTTCCGACTCCAGCTGGAACTGGCAGCTGAACTCAAGCTACCGGTTATCATCCACAGCCGGCTGGCTGAAAAAAGACTGCTGGAACTCATACCGCCAACCGGCTTCAGCTCGCGGGGCATACTGCATTGTTATACCGAATCGCTGACCACGGCCAGGAAAATGGTAGAGCGTGGTTTCCTGATTTCCTTTTCCGGTATACTCACCTACCCCCGGGCCGAAGACCTGAGGGAGACCGCCCGGAAGTTGCCGCTGGACTGCCTGCTGGTGGAAACCGACTCGCCCTACCTGACACCAGCTCCGGAAAAGCAGGCTCACCGGAGGAACGAACCGGCCTTTGTCGTTTCCACGGCCCGCCGGCTGGCCGACCTCCATCAAATCTCCTTAGAGAAACTGGCCGGGATAACCACCTCCAATTTTTTCTCCCTGTTTAAATTGCAAAAATAAGCAGCCGGTGTTAAGATAGACAGCGCCTTACCGGCTATCCAGATTGTTATCATGGCCAGAGAATACTCAACCCTGCCCCGACCGAGTGTGCTGCCCGGACCTGCAGAAATATTCGCTCCCGTCAGCCGAAAACTCCGCTCGGTGGACCGGGCGCTCCAGTCCTGGCCCGGCCGCGCTTCCCCGGTGCTGCTTAAAATGGCCCGCCAGACCGTTTCCAAACAGGGAAAATTGATACGGCCGGGGATTCTGCTGCTGATAACTGGCCACCTTGGGTATAAAGGAAAGAATGACACCATCCTGGCGGCGGCGGTTGAAGCCATCCACCTGGCCAGCCTGATCCACGACGACATCATCGACCA
>DMVN01000136.1 GCA_003476685.1 Acidobacteriota bacterium
CTCGAACGAAGTCTCGGGCAGAAACCAGGACCCTGGCTGAAGCCTGCGGCCTCAGGCCCGGGCAGAGGTTTTGGCCTGGCTTTCTTAAAAATTGCTAACCGGGGGAGTGCGCTGCCCGTCGAAGGCAGCTTTGAGTTCACCCGCCCCGGCCGTCAGTCCTGTTCCAGGCGGCCTTCAATTTCCCTGATTCTGGTAGCCAGGCGCTTGGCGCTTACCGGAAAAGCCGTTTTTATTTCGGGAGCGAAAATAGAAATCTTTAATTCCTCAATCATCCAGCGCAGCTCAAACAGAAGTCGCTCTTTTTCCGGGTTCGGCTTCTTTCGGGCCAGCCGGCGGAGACGCTCGTATTCTACCAGGAAAGGTTCGACCTGGGCCGCTTTGGCCCGGTCTTTCTCCGCGGACAGCCTGGCCCTTTGAGCCCGGAGTCCCAGGGCTTCTACCATCCGCGGCAGGCGGGTCAGGAAATCGGCCGGGTAGATGACCAGAAAATTCTCGGGGGCCAGGTTTTCCAGCTCTTCTCTCAGGCTTTCTGGCAGAGAGGAACTTACGCCCATTTTTTTCCGGGCTGCCTCCATCTCCTGGATAAAGCTCCTGGTTTTCCGGTATTCCTGGAGGACTTCCTGCGCCGCGGAAAAAATCCGGTGAGCGGTTTCAAAAAGCTGTTTCAGAGCCGCCTCCCGGATGAAGGATTGAAGCTCTTCCAGCCGCCTGAAATTTTTCCGGAATGCTTCCTCCCTGATTTTCTGGATGATCCGGTTTTTCAGCCCGGCCTCGCCGCCAAAAAACAGCATCACCGGCCGCAGGTCCTCCGGGAAATCATAGCTTCGCAGGATGAAATTCAGGTCCTTCTGAAACTGCCGGCTTAAAATATTTTCCACGGCCAGGAGATGAGATAAGCGGGCTTCTTCCGCGGTCCGGAAAAGTCTGACCTCAAGCCTATCTCCGCTGGCCACCAGGGCCGGGTAACCTTTCAAGAAATCGTCTATGGCCACCTCTTCTGGGATTTCCGGCAGGCTTTCCTCCCAGCCAGCCAGGTCTGCTCTTTCCCAGCGAGCCCGGGCTTCCCGCCAGCCTGGTGCTTCTTCGACTGCCGGCTGCCGGGCCTGGCTGCTCAGCATTTTTTTAAGGAAATTAAGGTCCCGGCCACTCAGCACTTCCTGGCCAGCCTCATTGACGATGGCTATTCTCATTTTAAGGTGTCGCGGAATTTCCAGTTTTTCCCAGACCTGGCGGGGGATGTCCAGCTTGTACCGGTCTTTGAGCAGAGCAGCCAGGGCCGCGAAAAAAGAAACCGGTGCCGGCTTCAGCTCAGCTGCTATCTGTTCAGCTTTTTCTGCCAGCGGTTGCAGCAGCTTGCGGTATTCTTTGGGCAGGGCCTTGAGGCAGGCTTCGACCTTCTCCTGCAACCTTCCGGGAACCGGCCAGGTCAGTAGAGCTTCCGTGACCTGCTCGATCAACCGGCGGGGAATCATTATGGTCACTCCATCGTCCTCTTCACCCGGGGCGAAGCGGTATCTTAGCTGATAGCTATGACCGAGAATTTTCAGGCTGTCCGGATATTTTTCTGTAAGCTCCGGCTCGGGCCTGGTCAGGTACAGGTTTTCTTCCTTGAGGCGCAGGAAGTCATCGCTCCCGGCATTTTTTATCCTCTGCTCCAATCCCTCCAGGCTGTAGACACCCTGCAGGCGGCTGGAATAAAAATCAAACAGGTAGTGTTCGGGAATGAGAATGTTACGCTGGCGCAGTTTTTCTTCCAGCAGCCGCACCTGGCTTACCAGGCGGTGGTTATGTTCCAGGAAGGGAAGGTCGCGGTTAACCTGGTGCTTGACCAGGGCTTCGTCCACGAAGATTTCGTGGGCGGCTTCTGGGTCCTGCCGGCCGTAGGGAACATCGCGTCCGGAAATGATCGTCAGGTTAAAAAGAGTCACTCTCTCTTTGGCCCGGACCTGACCCCGGTTTTTATCCCAGTAAGGGGCTTCGTAGGAATAACGGCAGAGGTGCGGGGCCAGCTCTTCAGCCCAGGCCGGGTTGACCCGGGCCACGGTGCGGAGGTAAAGACGGTTAGTGCGAACCAGCTCGGCCGCCACCACCCAGGAGGGCGGCTTCTTGAACAGGGCTGAACCGGGCCAGAGCATGGCTTCCTGGCTGCGGGCGGCGTCGTAGATATTTTTTTCCTTATGGCTGGCCAGGTGGGAAATAAAACCGCTGAGCACAGATTTGTGGACGGCGGTATAGAGGTCTGAATCAGCCGGACGGACTTTCCGGCTCCTGGTATCGATTTTTTGCTCTTCCAGGATTTCCAGAATCTGTTCCTGGACGAAAAGCCATTCCCGCAGCCGGTTGTAGGAGAGAAAGTAATCACGGGCGAATTTCTTCAGGTTGGGGCTGGAGACCTGTCCCTGGATGGCGCTCTGCAGAGCCTGCCAGAGATTGTAAAACGTCAGGAAGTCGGATTCCGGGTGCTGGAATACCGATTGGACCCGGTCGGCGTCGGCGGCCCTCTCCAGCGGCCGGAGTCTGGGGTCCTGAATGCTGAGAGCCGCAGCAATGACGGTGGCTTGCTGCAGGCAGCCACGCCGGTCGGCTTCCAGCAACAACCTGGATAACCGCGGGTCGAGCGGCAGCCGGGCCATCTTGCGGCCCAGGTCGGTCAGCTCGAACCCGGTTTCGATTTTTTCAACGGCTCCCAGTTCCAGCAGCGTCCGGTAACCATCGCGGACAGCCCGGGCCGCCGGCTGGTCCAGGAAAGGAAACCGCAGCGGGTCGCCCAGTTCCAGGTCCAGCATCCGCAGGATGACTTCGGCCAGGTTGCTGCGCAGGATTTCCGGCGGGGTGTGTTCGGGCCGCGAGAGATAATCTTCTTCTGAATAAAGCCTCAGGCACAGGCCGGCGCTGACCCGACCGCAGCGTCCTTGGCGCTGTTCGGCGCTGGAGCGGGAAATGGGCAAAATCGGCAGACTGTGGATTCCGGACGAAGTCTGGTATTGCGAGAGCCGGGCCAGACCGGTATCGACCACGTACCGGATTCCCGGAATGGTGAGTGAAGTCTCGGCCACGTTGGTGGCCACCACTATTTTCCCTTCTTTGACGTTATAAATTTGTTTTTGCTGGTGAGCCGGCATCCGGGCAAAAAGCGGTAGGATGACCGCACCCGGGTAGTGCTTCCCCTGCAGCCGCCGGCAGGTTTCCTGGATGTCCTGTTCGGTCGGCATGAAGATTAGAATGTCACCTGGCGGTTTTTCCTTCTTGATGAAATCCACGGCCTGGATGGCCAGGTCAACGTAGTCTGGCTCCTCTTTTTTCTGGCGGACCGGTTCGGGCTCGAAGTAACTGACTTCCACCGGGTACAGACGGCCGCTGACCCTGAAGAGGGGGGGATTATCGAAGGCTTTGAGGAATTTTTCCACTTCCAGGGTGGCTGAGGTTATCAGGATCTTGAGTTCGGGCCGCTTTTCCAGCAGGCGGCGGCCGAGCCCGATGAGAAAATCAATGTTCAGGCTGCGTTCATGGGCTTCGTCAATGATGATGGTGTCGTATTCGGTGAGCAGGCGGTCGCCCTGAGTTTCGGCCAGCAGCAT
>DMVN01000198.1:0-166 GCA_003476685.1 Acidobacteriota bacterium
TCATCGGCCACCAGAAAGGCCGGACCACCAAAGCCCGAATTGAAAGAAACTTCGGCCAGCCCAACCCTGAGGGCTACCGCAAGGCTCTGCGGATAATGCAGATGGCCGAAAAATTTGGCTTCCCGGTCATCACTTTCGTCGATACCCCCGGAGCCTATCCCGGCAT
>DMVN01000198.1:210-5710 GCA_003476685.1 Acidobacteriota bacterium
GGCGGTCTGGGCATAGGCTTTGGCGATGCCCTGCTGATGCTGGAATATGCTTTTTATTCGGTCATCTCTCCCGAAGGTTGCGCCGCCATCCTCTGGAAGGACCAGGGGCCGACGGCCGTCGAGCAGGCGGCTGAAAACCTCGGGCTCCGGGCCCAGAAACTTTTTGAACTGGGAATAGTTGACAAGCTCATCCCCGAGCCGCCCGGTGGCGCCCATATTGATTACGAAACCACTTTCAAGAACGTCGATAAACACCTCAGCCAGACCTTAAAAAAACTGCAGCAGCTTTCAACCGAAGAACTGCTGGCTGAACGCTACCGGAAGATCAGGCGGCAGGGGGTCTTCGAAATTAAATAAGAGCCTTAACTCCGGGCCGGACCAGGGAACGAAAAGCAGGACTCAGACCATGAGCGACAACCAGCCAAAAAAAGAAATCAGCGCCATCAAGGGCACCAGGGATATCCTCCCGGATGAGGCCCGGTTGTGGCAGATAGCCGAAGCCCGGGCCAGGGAAATTTTCGAACTCTACGGCTACCGCGAGCTCCGGGCCCCGGTCATCGAGCCGACCGAGCTTTTTGAAAAGGGCACCGGGGCCTCCTCCGACATCGTCACCAAGGAAATGTACACCTTCACCGACAAGGGCGGCCGCTCGGTCACCCTGCGACCGGAATATACGCCGTCCGTGGTCCGGGCCATCATCGAGCACCGGCTGGACCTGCAGGCTCAGCCCCTGCGCTTCTATTACATCGGCCCCATGTTCCGCTATGACCGGCCGCAGAAAGGCCGTTACCGTCAGTTTCACCAGATTGACATAGAAGTTTTCGGGGAAAAAGACCCGGCCGTGGACGCCGAAATCGTGGAAATGGCTCACCGCCTGCTCAGTCAGCTGGGGGTGGAAAAGGCGATGACCCTGGTCAACTCGGTCGGCTGCCGGAAATGCCGCCCGGCCTACGGCCAGGAATTGAGAAAAGCGTCTATGGCCGCCAGGGATAGACTCTGCCCTGATTGCCAGAGAAAAGCCGAGCTCAACCCCCTGCGCATTTTCGATTGCAAGGTTGAGAGCTGCCGGGAAGTGGCGGCCACCTTCCCCCTGATTTCCGATTTTTTGTGTCCGGAGTGCCGGGAACATTTCCAGAAGTTCCGGGAGTACCTCGATTTTTACGGAATAGAGCACAGAGTTGAGCCGACCCTGGTCCGGGGTCTCGACTACTACACCAAGACCGCCTTTGAAATCGTGGCCGAACATCTGGGCGCCCAGAATGCCATCTGCGGCGGCGGCCGTTACGATGATATGGTAAAAGAATTCGGCGGCCCTGACCTCTGCGGCATCGGTTTTGCCATGGGCCTGGAGCGCCTGCTGTCAGTGGCCAGAATCCAGGTGCCCAAGAGCAGCTTTGTTTATTTCGCCTATCTCGGCCAGCAAGCCAAAAAGGACAGCCTGAGGCTGGCCCGCTTGCTGCGCTCAGAAGGGATTGAATGCCTGGTGGAATTCAAAGAACGCGGCATGAAAGCTCATTTCAGCCGGGCCAACAAACTCGGGGCCGACTGGGTGCTGGTAGTCGGCGAGGACGAACTGAAAAAGGGAAAATTCCAGCTCAAGGACATGGTCAATTCCAGGCAGTTCGAAGGTTCGGCCCTGGAATTGGTAAGCCTTATCAAAGGAAAAAAAATACTGGAATAAAACTGAATCAAACTGGACGTGGACATGAGAAACTCAAGCCGAGACCAGCTCCGGGTCGGAAGAACTGACTACTGTGGAGACCTGCGGGCCGAAGACGCCGGTCGGGAAGCTATCCTCACCGGCTGGGTGCAACGGGTCCGGGATATAGGCAGCCTGGTCTTCGTGGATTTAAGGGACAGAAGCGGCCTGGTCCAGCTGGTGGCAAGAAGCGACCGCCCGGAGCTTCTGGAACAGGCCAAAAAACTGCGCGGCGAATTTGTCATTCAGGTCCGGGGCCAGGTCAGAAAAAGGGAGGCCTCAGCCATAAACCCGGAGCTTCCCACCGGAGAAGTGGAAGTGGAGATTGACGACCTCCGGGTGCTGAACCAGGCCAGAATTCCACCTTTTATCATCGCCGACCCACCCCAGGCTTCCGAGGAGCTGCGTTTCAAATACCGCTACCTGGACCTGCGCCGGCCAGCCATGCAGAAAAATCTGATACTGAGGCACCAGGCAGCACTGCTCACCAGGAATTTCCTCAGCCAAAAAGGTTTTCTGGAAATTGAAACCCCGTTCCTGACAAAATCCACTCCGGAAGGGGCCCGGGATTACCTGGTTCCCAGCCGCATCCACCACGGAAAATTCTACGCCCTGCCTCAGTCGCCCCAGCTCTTTAAACAGATTCTGATGATTGCCGGGTTTGACCGTTATTTTCAGATTGTGCGCTGCTTCCGGGATGAAGATTTGCGAGCCGACCGTCAGCCCGAATTCACCCAGATTGACATAGAAATGAGTTTTCTTGAAAGGGAAGACCTGTTCCAGCTCATCGAAGAGCTGATGGCTGAATTATTTGCCCTGGGAGGTTTTGAGGTCAGCCGCCCCTTCCCGGCTCTGAGTTATGACCAGGCCCTTAACCTTTATGGTTCGGACAAGCCGGATTTAAGAGACCCCATAACCATAGAAGACCTGACCGATACTGGCCGGGCTTCAGGCTCAGAGCTTCTGAGCAGCCTCATTGAGAAGGGCGGGTTGCTCAAAGGTTTGCTGGTCAAAGGCGGCGGGAGCTTCTCCCGCTCCCGGCTGGATAAACTGCAGGAAGAAGCTAAAGCTTTGGGGGCGGGTGGCTTGATCTGGATTAAAAAAGCCGAAGGAGGCTTGAAGAGTTCCCTCAAACTCCAGCCGGATAAGCTGCAGGCTATCTGGCAGGCACTCCAGGCTGAAGACCTGGACCTGGGATTGCTGGTTGTTTCCGACCGTCAGACTGCGGTTAAAGTTCTGGGTGAATTCAGAAAGAACTTCATCCTGGAAAAAATAAGAGAAGGACGACTGGACGGGAAAAAGCTGGCTTTCTGCTGGGTGACTGATTTTCCTTTATTTGAATGGAGTGAGGAAGAACAGAAAATTGTCTCCATGCACCATCCTTTTACTTCCCCCAACCCGGCTGACCTGGAATATCTGGAAACCGACCCCTTCAGAGTTAAAGCCCTGGCTTATGACCTGGTGCTGAACGGTTATGAAGTGGGTGGGGGTTCCATCAGAATTCACCAGCCGGAACTTCAGGCAAAAATATTCAAGATTCTCGGGCTGACTCCGGATCAGGCCGAAGAAAAATTCGGCTTCTTCCTGGAAGCCCTGACTTACGGCGCCCCGCCCCACGGCGGCATTGCCTTAGGGTTTGACCGCCTGGTGATGCTCCTCTGCGGCGAGGATTCAATCCGGGAAGTCATCCCCTTCCCCAAGACCACCAGCGCCCTGTGCCTGATGACCGGCTCGCCTTCGCCGGTTGACCCCCGCCAGCTCGAGGAACTTGGAATTAAAATCATCAAATCTTAATTCCATCTCTGCTGCCTCAACAACAGTGGTGATTTAAGCCGCTGGAAAACGGTCGGCAGTCCTCCCTTTTACCGGGCCGACTTCCAGTTACCCTTTGAGCTTTTGAACCCTGAAACTGTCAGCCTTAAGACTTCCCGAACTTAAGCCCGGCACTTATAACTAACGCTCTGCTCTTAATGTTCGGGTAGTATTCCAGGCTTCCAGCACCCCGGCTGAGGTTGACCAGACCGTGATGATAACGGACTTCTACAAATGGACTCATCTTCTTCCTGCTGAGCTCAAGACCGGCCCCGGCTACCAGACAGAAATCAGTCTTTTTGGTATCAGCCTTAAGGTCAGGCCCGCCCTGTCCAAAGGGCTCACCGCGGTGTTTAAGAACAAAATCCAGGTCATACCCGAGGAGAAGATACGGAGTCCATTTTCCAGAGAAGCTCATTCTGGCCAAACCTGTCTGGCTTAAAGTTCCGAGCCGGTACGGATAGGAGCCAGTTTTGGTATCCAGATCATAGACATCAAGATTGGTCCCCTTCTCCAGGTAACCCAGGTCCAGAATGAAAGCCAGCGGAGTCCGGCTGACCTTAAATTCCAGCCCGGCCCCCAGGTTAAATCCAGTCCGCCAGGAATTTTTAAAAATCAGTTCAGGGAAACCGCCCTCTGGAATTGGCGTGCCTTCATACCTGGACATAGTCGCTCCTGCCCAGAGTCTTAAACCTGGCTGAACTCCGGCTGCATAGCCAGAAACTGCCACAAACAAGACCAGGAGCAGCACCGAAATTTTCTTTTGCATGACGCACCTCCTTCAATAATATGTATAAAATAAAATTGCTCTTCTTTTTTATTTATCTATACGTGTTCAAGCGGCCAGAGTTTTAAGCCTAAGAGTATCAAGCATTCCAACCCTTCTTTTATTCGGTTTTTCTAATCACAGGAGAGCAAAAGTCATGCCAATCTGAGCCATTAAGGGGCAAGTAATAAGAGATTGGTTATCCGGTCTTTCCTGTCCACCACAGAGGACAGGCTGGAATAACAAGAATACACCGGATTATGAACAGGAAAAAAATAGGGCAGCGCGATGGCTGCCCTTAAAGCCTGTGGCTTCTTATTTTATTTCTTTATTAAGCGGTCAGCGCCAACCCGACCCTACTCCACCATCTGGCCGGTCAGCGGGTCCATCACCTTCCAGCGATGAATCTTGCCCAGCCGGTCCAGCGGTCCGGGGAATTTGTCAGAGCCTTTGTTGCAGGGTTCAAAATCACCGACGATCATTATCACCATCTTATCCGGCTGGATGTACTTCTTGGCCACTTCCATAACTTTCTCTTTGGTCACTGCCTTAATCTTATCTCTGTAGGTAGCATAGTAATTCATCGGCTTGCCCTGAAGTTCCAGGCTAGCGAAGTTGACCATGGTGCCGATGGGGCTCTGGAAGAAATCGGCAAAGCTTTCCAGGTAGTAGTTGATGGCGGTTTCCATTTCGGCCTCAGAAACGGGTTCCTGCCTGATGCGCTCAAACTCTTTAAGGATAAGAGAAATGGCGTAGCCAACGGTTTCCGATTTAGTCTGGACATAGCCGGCAAAAGTTCCAGGGAAGCCCCAGCGGTAGGTAAACCGGCTGCCGGTGTTGTAGGCCAGCCCTTCATCCGAACGAACCTTGGAAGTAATCCTGGAAGTGAAACTGCCCCCGCCCAGGATGAAATTCATCACCTGCACGGCAAAATAATCCGGGTTGGTGTCTTCAATGCCGATATGGCCGACGGAGACATAGCCCTGGTTAATTTTCTTCTGGATAAAATAGACACCGGGTTCGGGCTGGGGGAAATTTTTGCTCACTGCGGGGAAGGACAGGGATTTGTTGGCCCATTTAGAAGCATAGCGGTTAATCTTGTTCTTGAGCTGTTCCCGGCTGAAATCTCCGGCCGCGGCCAGGATGATGTTCTTCGGGAAAAAGTACTTGCCGTGAAAAGCCTTAAGGTCGGCCGCAGTCAGATTTTCCACCGTGGCCTTGGT
>DMVN01000233.1 GCA_003476685.1 Acidobacteriota bacterium
CCGCGAAAATAAGGCTGGTCTTTTTCTGGCACCATATAGGGTTTGGTTCCGGGAGGATTGGGCGGGGGTATGGTCACCCTGACCGGGATCTGTTTTTGTAGGTATTTGGTGGCCTTAAAAATCAGGGTATCTCCTATGTAAAAGGCCAGTTCGCCCTCTACGTTCTTGATGGGTGGTGAATCCTGTCGCTGAACCAGCAATTCCTGGGTGGACAGGCTTTTTTTATCAATCCGCAACTCCAGGACAATTCTCTTCTTGACGGTAATGCTCCTGGTTTTCAAGTAGACATCCAGGTTAAGGGAGTAGGACTGGTCAAAATAAAAGGGCAGGGGAAGCTGGATCAGGTGTGGCCCCCTGGTCCACAGGCCCCCTTCCAGCGGATTACCTTCCAGCTGGATCTTGTAATAGGATTCGGCCGACAGGTCGAAACCGATTCTCAGGACCTCGGGTATGGACCGGTCTTCGGCCGCCGCCGGCAGCAGAAAATTAATGTTGCTGATGAGAGGAAATTCTTCCCGCCAGCGTCCCCAGTATTCCAGGGCCTGGTTGAAAACGCTGAAGTCCAGGAAAGACAGCAGCGGCTGGCTCTCGCCGTATTCTTCAAAATAATCAACCAGAGCCTTCTTTTCTTCTTCTGGCAGGTTATTCTTGAAATAAAGGAAGGGCAGAAGACCCCGTGCCTCCTGGCGGTCCGCCTGTTCCATCCCGGGCAGGGTGCTTTCCAGCAGGTTCAGGGCCGGTTCATATGCCCGCTGTTTCAGCAGTTCATTGATTTCTGACTTCCAGTCGGCCCGGGCTGAAAGGAAAAGGAACAGGCAGCTCAGGACAAGCAGGACAGGCCGGCATCTTTTTTCAGTCATGGTAGGTGAACACCAGGTAGAACTCCAGGCTTTTTCCGGGGAAATCTTCGGGCAGCGGTGGAAACGGAGCGCACAGCCGGACGGCGGTGATGGCCGCCTGGTCAAGAATTTCGGAAGTGGTGGAAGTGGCCACTTCCAGCGACAGCAGCTGGCCCTCCCGGTCAACCAGCAGAATCAGGGCCACGTTCTTATTCTTGGGCAGGCTGGCCAGCTGGGGCAGAATCCACCTGGCCTGAACCAGGCTGACCACTTTTTCGGCCCAGGGTTTAATGTTGTAACGGTAGCCGGCAGCCGGTTGCGGGGTAACCGCTCCCGGCATTCCCGGTCGGGGACGCCCGCCTTCGCTGAAGCGCAGGCCGCGTCCCGGCTGCTCGTAGGCCCGGGGAGAGGCATACTGGTAAACATCACTCTTGAGGGCTGGCGGGGCCTCAGCTTCTTCTCCCGGGCCGGGCTCCGGCCTGACCGGCAGTTTCAGGCTGAAGTGGTACTTGCCAGAAACGGGCCTTATCCGTGACAGGTTGATTCTGACGCCCGAGGCCGTCTGGCTATCCTTCCGGCCGGCGGCCAGGTAAGCTTCAAGGTCAAAAGGAATGGTCGGCTGGCCACGCCCGGCGGCTTCGGCCGGAAGCGGGCCAGCTTCGGTGCCGCTCGCTGCCCGGGCTCCGGTGGCTCGTCCGCCTGGAACTCCGCCGGCTTCACCCGGTGGACCAGCCGGCTGGGCCTCGCCTACCGGCGGTTCCTTGATGACCTCGGACAGGACCGGGGGCAGGCCAACCTCAGGATAGGTGGCAATGATCACGTCGGTTTCTTTGGTGAAAGGCAGGATTTTAACGATAATCTTGGCCTGCCTCAGGTAGAGAACGAGCAGGATATGCAGCAGGAGGGCAATACTGAGGCTGATTATCTTCAGCCTGGCTTCGCTCCGGTCAACCCGGCGCCACCTGGCTCGAAGGTTTTCCAGGATTGGCTTGGGCCATATTTTTTTCATCAAACAGTTTCTTCTACCTTAAAATCAGAGTACTTATTATATAGAAAATCCGCTCGAAAGAGAAAGTTGCACGGGGATTTATTTTACGAGATAAAGCCGCCCCAGGATGAAAAGGAGGCAGAAGGAATTCAGGAGTAGAAGCAGGCCAAAAAGAAGCTCCAGTCCCAGCAGGGGGATGAGAACCGAGGTGGCCAGCAGGGCTCCGAGAAAGGAGCCAAAAAGGTCAAGAGAATAACCCAGGCCGTAGCGGAGCCGATGACGCAGGTAAATTACGTTGCTGACCACGAACAGGAAACCGCCCAGGAAACCCATGGCCAGCAGCAGCAGGTAGAAAACAATCGCGGCCGAAGCGCCAGGTGCCAGCCTGGCCAGAACCAGCAGGACCACAAATCCGGTCTGGACGGCTACCAGGTGTTCGGCCCTGAGGGTGGCCCTGAGCTTTCGCCCGAGGGTCGAACCCAGGAACAACCCGGCCATGAAAATGGTGAAGAGCAATGATATTCTGCTGTAGACCAGGCCCAGCTGGCTCTGAAAAGATAAAATCAGGGCTACCTCAGCCACGATGGTGGTGAAGCCCATAACGGTCAGAGGGATGAGAAAAACCGCCTGGGTTGGCCGGCGGTAAACGGTAAAAATAAAAAGGATAAGCAGAAAAAGTGCCAGCGGCAGGTCGAACAGCCACCAGCGTTTAAGTTGCTGCAACTGCCCCAGCCAGCGGCTACTCCAGCCGGGGAATTGCTGGCTCCAGACTATGGTCTGGTAGAAATAGCTCACCGGGGAGCGGTCTGAATTTAAGCCGGGATTGGTAATTCCGTCGAGGCTGGCCCGCAGGTATTCTCTCTTCAGCGGGTGGAACCGGCTTCTCAGGAATTCTGGCCGGAAGAAGACCGTTTGGAGATGGTAAAGGTGATATTTTGCCAGCAGGCTTTCCAGGTCCGTTTCCAGCCGACCGGTGGAGGCCAGCAGCACGTTATTGTCTCCAGGGATTATTTCCACCACCGGAAAAACCATTTTCAATGAGTTAAAGATCGAGGCCAGGAGCAGGCTTCTTTCGGGCGAAAGATACGTCTCGGAAGAAGGCAGCAGAAAAGAAAAAACGCCGTCAGACGAAAGTTTTTCCTTGACGGCGGCAAAAAATTCCACTGTGTAAAACCGGTTGACCTGGGCCGTGGCCGGCTCGGGCAGGTTGCAGATGATAAGGTCATAGCGGCCAGGGGTTTGCCGCAGAAATTTCCTTCCATCTACCAGATGAATCGTAACCCTCGGGTCATCCAGGCCAGTGGGTTCTCCGGCCAGAACCTTCCGGGCCAGCTCCACCAGGGTCGGGTCCAGTTCTACGTAATCAATCTTAACCTGAGGATACTGCAGGGCCTGGGATAGAGTTCCGTTGAGACCGCCTCCCAGCAGGAGCAGGCGGTCGGCCTCTGGTCGTTGCAGGAAGGCGAAATGGACGGCCTCTTCGGCTGCGGCCGGGTCCGGAAAGTTAAAAGCGATCGAGCTGTTGGAAAAAAAAGAAACCTGTTCCTCGGTTTTAATGACCTGAAGACGGGCGTAAGGTGAATCCCTGACCTCAATCAACCGGAAAGGTCGCCAGTAAAGTCTCTCGGCCGGGCGGTCTCCGAACCAGAAGCCAGCGGCCAAAAGCAGGACCAGAGCCAGAGTAAAAAATCTTTTCTGCCCGGAAGCCAGGGCCATTCCCGGCCCGGTCAGAAAGATAACCACGGCCGCTGTTTGCCAGCTCGAAAGGTAAGGAATGAGAACCAGGTAGACCAGCAGGCCGCCGGCCGCCGCCCCCAGGGATTCCAGTTGATAAACGGCCACCAGGTTCCCCTTCTGCCAGAGAACATTGTAGACAAACAGGACTCCAAGCGGCAGGCTAAGGGCAAAGGCGATGAACCAGGCCGTCAGAAAGAGCGGTCCGGGACCGGTCAGCTCCCCGGGCAGGACGGCAAAGAAAAATCGGGAAAACCGCAGCAACAGCAGCAAGACGGCAGAAATGATTATCAGGCCCCGATAAAAACGGGCCGGGGTGAGCCAGCCGATAAATTTTTTTTCAGCCAGCAGGCTGCCCAGGCCGCCCCCCAGCAACCAGAAAGCCAGGACCAGACCATAGACCAGCTCGTTGCCCTGGAATCGGACCTCAAATTCCCTGAGGATCAGAACCTGGAAGGAAGTGGCCAGGAAGCCCAGCAGACAGGGCCAGAAGACTGGACTCAGCTCCAGACCCCGGCGATGACCTGACCGCAGTACCGACATTTGTTCCCGCTCAGCTCTTTTTTCCTGATAATATAACCATATCTTTCGATAATCAACTTACCGCATTTCGGGCAGAAAGTGTTCTCCCCGGGATGGCCGGGGACATTGCCGACGTAGACATAATGGAGCCCTTCAGCCAGGGCCACTTCACGGAGCTTTTCCAGGGTGGATACCGGGGTCGGAGGCAGGTTCTTGACCAGGTACATCGGGTGGAAGCGGGAAAAATGAAGGGGAAAGTCGGGTCCGGTCTCGTTTTTCAGCCAGCGGCACATCTCTCTTATTTCTTCTGGCCGGTCATTCAGGGTGGGAATAACCAGGTAAACTATTTCCAGCCAGCAGCCAGAACGGGCAATCTGCTTGATGGTGTCCAGGACCGGTTGCAGCTGTCCCCGCACATACTCGGTGTAAAAATTCTGGTTGAAAGCCTTGAGGTCAACTTTGATGGCCTCTACCACCCGCAGCAGGTCAGCCAGGGGTCCAGGATTGATATAACCGGCGGTTACTACCACGTTCTTTATGCC
>DMVN01000024.1 GCA_003476685.1 Acidobacteriota bacterium
TCTGGTTCCTGGGTGAAAAACTCTTGGAAACGCTCTCGGTCTGGGGACCGGGATAAACATAGGCGACGATCGGATACTTCTTATCCGGGTCAAAATCAAAGGGCTTGTACATCACCCCGTAGAGGTCGGTAATTCCGTCAGCAGCCTTGACGGTGAAGGTTTCCGGAAACCTGAAACCGGCCTCCAGCAAACGGCTGGTATCCACCGTTTCCAGCTCCAGCAGCTTCCGGCCGCTGGCCTCGTACAGGTCCGATTTCGGGGGGGCATCCACCCGGGAATAACTGACCACAAAAAACCTGGCCGAATCGGACATGGAAACGGTATGGTTAAAATTGCCCGGCGTCAGAAGCTGGAGGCCGCTGCCGTCCAGTCCCACCCGATACAGATGAATATAATAAGGGTCTTCTCCCTTTTCCCGGCCGCAGGCCAGGAAATAAAGCAGCCGGCTCTTGTCATCCACGCCGACCACTCCCTGGCCGTTGAACTCACCGGAGGTAATCTGGTTCTTCAGCCGGCCGTTTCCGTCGTAAAGATAATAATGACCCCAGCCGTCTCTTTCCGACCACCAGATCATCTCCCGGCCGCCGTTGACTAAACGCAGCGGCTGGTACTCGACGTAGGTATTTAACCTTTCGCTGATCAGAGTCTGGACTTCGCCACTCCTGGTATCAGCCAGACAGACTTCATAGCCATGAAGGTCCCGGGTCTGGCGGCCGAAATACAGCCGGTCGGAAGTCTCGGCCAGCCAGGTGACCGGGGGTGGTTCATCCGGGTCTTCTTCCACCGCCTTTCGGGGAGCAGTAAAAATATTGTAAGTCGGGTCCTTGAATTTTTCGGCCTTCACCCGGACCCGGGTCCTGGTTTCCAGGTCCAGGACCAGTATCTCCGGCTGGGGCTGGTTTTCCTCACCCGGCATTCCGTACTTGTAGCTTTCCAGGACCGGCCGGGGCTCGGCCAGACTGTTAATCACCCAGAGGTCGCCCACCTTTCTCTCGTCCTGGCGGATGCAGGCTATCTTCTTGGAATCCTGCGACCAGAAAATGGTGATGGCTGGCCGCCGGAAATCCTTCCGCTCTTTTTCATCCTTCTGCAGTTCTTTTATTTCTTCATCCCGCAGCCGGCGGCTGAAGCTGTAGAATTCTTCTCCATCGCTCGTCAGCTGGATTTCCTGGATGGTTTTATCGTCGGCCTTTTTCAGGGCTTTAGCGTAGTTGTCGGCATCCATCAGGAACAGGTTATGCCCGCGGGCAAACACCACCCATTTTTTATCGGGCGAGAGAGAAGCCCAGCGCGGTCGCTTGGGCCGGGCCTGGTAATCTTTGAGCAGCGTCAGCCGGGCGGTCTTCAGGTCATATTCAAACCCCAGAACCCGGGTCTTCTTTTCCGGCTCTTTGAGCTTTTCCTTCTCTGTCCTGGTTTTATCCATTTCGGTATCCTGTTCTTTTTCCTTTTCTTTTTCCCGGTCCAGGAACCGTTTCTCCAGCTCACTGACCTTCATCACCTGGCCGTCGACCGCGACCTCATTATCCAGGGGGACTTCGATTTCAAACTGAATAGCCGTGTCGTTCTTGATAAATTTGATGGTCTTGAGGGGCAGGTGCTGGGCATCATAGGGGGTCAGGAGAATTCTGGTCAGTTCGGCCGCCATCCGGGCCCGGTCGAACAGGGGTTTCCTGGTCCGGGCCACCGGGTCTACCAGGTACCAGTTCTTTCCCCCGGGCGTTTCATAACTGTACCAGAAACGGTCGCCGCTCTGCAGCCAGTGCGGTGTTACTTCCAGGTCAAAAACCAGCTTAGCCACTTTGGCTGAAGTCCAGCGTGAAGCCAGTTCATAATTTGCCCGGTCAGAAGCCCTGGCTGCGGGGAGTGACATAATAAAGAGAAAAATGAGCGCCAGCAAGGCGAGGATAAGTTTCGCCGGCTGCGGACCGGTGTTTTTCGCAGTTATCATCTTAACTCTCCTTATAAATTTTTTTCTATCCATTACAAGATTGCGGCTGTCAGCCCGGCCGGAAAAATCAGCCGGCTGCCAGGTCCTGAGCAGCGGTTACAATTCCTTCTTAAATAAATAAGACCGGCTTCGGCCGCAATCGGTTTCTCAGCGAATGAGATGCAGGACTGTCTGCCGTCCGTCCAGGTAAATCACTCCCTCCCGGGTAAAGGCCGCGTCCTGCTCTAACCCCATGACTACCTCCTGGTTATCCCACTCGGGCACCGCTGAACGGCAGTTGAGCTCTATGGAATAGCAGGTGTCATAATACAGCTCGTAATCACCCTGGCCCGGGACGCCATCCTGCTTATCCCACAGGCCGATGGTCGGGCCAGCGGCATGCCCGTGAAAACCCAGCGGGTGGGTATAAATGCTTCCTTTCAACCCTTCAGTCCGCATCCGGCTCAGAGCCGCGGCCAGAACCTGGTTGCCGCTGCGACCGGCCTTGAACTCTTCCACCAGGATGTCCTGGAGGCGGTTGGCCCTGGCCAGAGCGGCCCGCAAGCCGGCCGGGGCTTCGGTCTCTCCCGGTTTGAGGACATAGGCCAGTTCCTGATGGTCAGTATTCAACCTCAGGTAGCTGAGGCCGATATCACAGTGCAGCAGGTCTCCCCTTCTTATTACCTTATCCTGGTAGGGAGAAGATTTTGGCCGCTGGATGTCCACCGTGGGTGAAAACCAGGTTTTAAGGCCCAGGTCGTTAATCCTCTGCCAGAACCACCATTCCAGGTCATCAGTCGTAGTTACTCCGGGGGTGATGGCGGCGCTGGAGAACCCTTCCCTGATTATCTGGTGGGCCAGCCGGGCCAGGTAGTGATAGACCTCTATTTCCTCGGGCAGTCTTCTCTCCAGCCAGCCGACCACCAGTCTTTCGGCCGAAACCAGTCGCCTGGCATAGTCCGGCCCGAGGTATTTAACCAGAAGCTGTTTATTGCTGGCGGTCAGGCCATCGGCAAAGGCAAAGGTCATAGATTCGTCAACGGCGATTTTCTTCGGATTCCGGGCTCTGACCTGGGCGGCCAGGGCCTGCCACTGGTCGGGCTCTTTCTCCGGGTTCCAGACCGCCCGGTAAAGCTGGCCGATGGGATAACGACTGACGGAAAATTTCTCCAGGCCCTTTTCCCGCCCCTGATCAAAGAAAACCAGCATTGACAGGCGGCGGGCAGAAAGGTCCTCAAACGGCACCAGGGTCGGGAAAACCGGGTCCTCGTTGTATTCCTGGCAGATGACCAGCCACATATCCAGGCCTTCTCTTCTCATGATCTCAGGCAGAATAACTTCCAGCCTCCTGGCCAGCCAATCGTTGACCACCCTGGCCTGCTCCCGCAGCGGCAGGACCTGCGGACGATAGTCTCCGGCCCGGACCATACCGGAGATTAAGATTAGTAGAATGAGCGAAACCAGGCCCGCATTGATTATCTTTTTCATCCTACCTCCAGCTCGCTTAAATTCAGGTTTTATATTTAACCTCAGTTCTGCGGCCTCAGGCAAGATATTTTGTTTTACCCCGGCCCGGGCTTCTGTTATGATAAAAAATAGGTGAACTTGTCAACCGCCGTTTTCGTATTAATTAAAAAGGAGAAAAACATGGCGCCAAGAAAGATTCAGGCCGCTTGGGTTTTTCCAGTGGTTTTAATCCTGACCTTATTTTTCGGGAGCTGCAGCCCGGGTCCCAGAATTCCGGTGGCTGGCCAGGCCCGCGGGCAGGACCTGTTAACCCTCCTGCCGGCCGAAACTTCGGCCTTCATGGTGGCTGACTGGAACAGGTTGATCAACCTGAAAGCGGTCCAGAAAACCATCGAGGAAGAGAAGGAACTCAGCGCTTACCGGAAGAAGGCCGAGGCTTTCGTTGACCTTCAGAAAAGCGTTTATTTCCTGGCCGTGGCTGTCCTTGGCGACACCAAAAAAATGGCCGAAAACGTGGTGCTCCTGGTTAACCTCAAGTATGACCGGTCAAAACTAGCCCCGGAAGAGCAGAAGAACGAATCGAACCTGGAATTCTATGAAGGCGTGCCCTATTTCCCTTTTATCGAACTTGAAGAATCGGCGGTGGCCTGCCTGGCTTTCCTCGACAATTCCAACCTGGCCATCGGTTCGGAACAGGCTATCAAGAAAGTTATAGATGTTTTCAAGGGACAGAAGCCCAACCTGCTGGCCAGCCGGGAAAAACGCCCCTACTTCAAGGATATTAACATGAAGGCCCTGACCTTCGGCTGGCTGACGGTTCCAGCCGGACTGTTCCAGGCTGAAGCCGGGGATAACCCGGCCTTTAAGCTGGCCGAAAAAGTCCGCTACCTTTCATCGTTTTCCGATTACCGCAACCAGGCCTATAGCCTGGAGCTCAAAATATATGCTGCGACCAGAGATGACCACAAGCAGATTGCCGAAACCCTGAGCGGCCTTAAAGCCCTGGGTATTGGATTGAGCGGCCAGGCTCCAGAAATCAGCCAGGTCCTGGATTCTCTGGAAATTACCGCCAGCGAACGCTACGTTAAAGTGTACCTGAGCCTCCAAGAAGAATTGCTCGACCGGCTGAAGCAGAGTTTGAAAGAAAGGCTGTCCGGCGATAAACCGGGCCAGGCCGAAAAAATCTGAACCCGACGGCTAACTTCCCGGCTCCAGCCGAGACCGCTTTCAGAGCCAGTCCTCAGTCTTCAAAAAGGTATTCTTTGTAGCTAAAAATCAGGCAGGCCAGGGCCAGGAAGGCCACGGTAATGCCCGCCAGAATCAGGACGGCCAGCCAGGGTCTGGTTGGTTCCAGCCGGATGAAAAGAAATCCCAGTTTGCCGCTGCTGCTGGCATACTGCGGCAGCAGGGATTTGAGATAATGGGCCACCGATAGCTTCTGGGTGGTGCCGGGAAAATACTGGATGACGCTCTCCCAGCCGAATCCAAAAGCCAGTCCCACCAGGATGGGTTTCTTGAGCCAGGTCCCGAGAAAGCTGAAAAAGGCCAGGTAGGCGGCCAGGCCCAGCCAGAGAACAGCCGAGTAGCGGGCGACCGTCACCAGGTCCCTCAGCTGGAAATCAGCCTCCAGATTTAACACCAGGTAAGAAAGCCAGACCGCAGAAACCAGCATGATGGTGGTCAGGCTGAGATAGGCCAGGTACTTGCCCATGACCATGGCCGCCCGGCGCAGCGGCCGGCAAGTCAGATAAGGCAGGGTGCGGTTGTCAAGCTCTTCCACCACCAGCGAGCTGCCGTAAAACAGGCCCAGCAGCACGATTAAAAACTGGAGGAAAAAGACCATCAGAAAATTCTGGAAAACAACCTGCCCGTCTTCTGTCCAGTGACCGGCCAGGCGGTAAGCCCGGATGACCAGGGCCATCAGAACCGCGGCCGAGCTCAGCAGCCCGAAAGTCCGGGCCCGACCCGACTTCTTCCCCAGGAAGAAGTAAAAAGAAAAAACTCGCCTAATTTCTTCTATCATCTTATCTTTCCACCAGATAATCGAAAACGGCCTGCAGGTTATCGTCGGGTGACGTGATTTCTTCCAGGTCCAGCCCCATGTCCAGCACCAGCTCGTTCAGCCGGTTAAAAAAGCGGTCGCGGTGATGGGTCTCGAAAGTGACCGCTCCAGCCTCCGGCTCGAAGCTGATGTTCAGCACGTAATTTTCGGCCGCCAGCCGGGCGGCCAGCTCCCGGAACTGCGGCGATTTGACCCGGATCATGTGGGGATGGCTGTCCAGCAGCTCCCGGATGAAATGGATATCGCCCCGGGCCAGAATCTTTCCGTGATGGATCAGGACTATTTCCGAAGTCATGGCTTCGACCTCGGGCAGCACGTGGCTGGAGACGACTATGGTTTTGCCGGCATCCCGGAATTCTTTGACCAGCTTGATGATGCGACGCTTACCCAGGGGGTCAAGCCCGCTCAGCGGCTCGTCCAGGATCAGAATCTCCGGGTCATGGGCGATGGCCTGGGCAATTTTAATCCTTTGCCTCATACCCCGGCTGTAGCTGCGGATTGGCCGGCCGCTGACCTCCTTCAGTTCCACCAGTTCCAGGGCCCGCTCGGCCCGGGCCAGGCTTTCCTGTTTATCATAACCATACAGCGACAGCAGCCCGACCAGGAATTCCTGGCCGTTGAGCTCCTCGTAAAAGGCGTCTCCCTCGGGGCAGAAGCCCAGCCGCCGGAAAAGGTGGCGGTTGTTCCAGACGGACTGACCGTAAATCCTGACCTGGCCAAGGTTGGGCTTGAGCTGCCCGGTGACGATTTTCATGAAGGTCGATTTGCCGGCGCCGTTCGGCCCCAAAAAACCAAAGCACTCTCCCTTGAAAACGTTAAAAGCGATGCCCCGGACAGCCTTTTTGCCATTGTACTCTTTTACCAGTGATTCCGC
>DMVN01000143.1 GCA_003476685.1 Acidobacteriota bacterium
CCTTCTCCCCTGCCCTCCTCGGGAGGATTTCCTAACCTTTTAGTCGGTAGTTTTTGGAAAAAGTTGAAAAATAATTTCTGTATTTTTTCCGGTTGACTGATTTAAAATCACTCCCTGGAATCTACCCGTTAAAGGAGAAACCCATGACCATATCGGCCCGGTCTGACTTCCATTTCCCCTTATTTATGTTACTGCTGCTTTTCAGCCTGGTGGTCAGCGGTCCACTTCTGGCCGACGGCCAGGCCAAGCAACCTCCCTACTACCAGAAAATCTCCGAGCTGACGACCGCCGTAGAAGCCGAGATCATCGCCATCAGGAGGGATATCCACGCCCATCCGGAGCTGGCCTTCCAGGAACACCGGACAGCCACCCTGGTGGCTGACTATTTCCGGAAACTGGGCCTGGAGGTCCGGACCGGTATAGGCGGCACCGGAGTCCTGGGCGTGCTCAAAGGTGGCCTGCCCGGGCCTGTCCTGGCCATGCGCGGCGACATGGATGCCCTGGCCATTACCGAGGAAACCGACCTGCCCTTTGCCTCCCGGGAAAAGGTGCTGGTGGGCGGCCGGGAAACCGGGCTGATGCATGCCTGCGGCCACGATATGCACACGGCCATGCTGCTGGGGGTGGCCTCGGTCCTGAGCCGGATGAAAAACCAGGTCCCCGGGACTATACTGTTCGTGGCCCAGCCAGCCGAAGAATGGGGAGACGGAGCCCAGAAGATGCTCCAGGATGGAGTCTTCCGTGATTATAAACCCGAAGCCATTTTTGCCTTTCACGTGGACGACACCCTCAAGGCCGGTTATGCCCATTATGTGCCTGGGTATGCCGGAGCTAACTGCGACACCTTCTTTCTGACCATTAAGTCTGAGGGTTGCCACGGGGCTGACCCCGACCAGTGTGTTGACCCCATCGTGGTCGGCAGCCACGTGGTCCTGGCCCTGCAGGCCATGATCAGCCGGGAAATCGATGTCCATGACCATACGGTCATCACCGTCGGCTATTTTCAGGCCGGAACCGCCACCAACATCATCCCGGAAAAGGCCGAGCTCCGGGCCACCGTTAGAAGTTACGGAGACGAGCAGAGAACCCGGCTCAAAGAAAAAATCACCCGGACGATAAGCGGAATCTGCCAGTCTCACGGAGCACCCTTCGAGCTGGACTACCAGTTTGGCACCCCGGCCCTCTATAACCACCCGGAACTGCTGACAGCCATCCTGCCCACGGCCGAGCTGGTCCTGGGCGGAAAGGACCGCCTTATCCAGGACCGGCCGGAGATGGGCGGCGAGGATTTCAGCTATTTTGCCCGGGAAATTCCCGGAGTGATGCTGTCGCTCGGAGTGGTGCCGCCACACCTGGAAAGGACCTCGGTCCACTCCCCCACTTTCATCGCCGACGAGAAAGCCATCGGCATAGGTATCAGGCTGATGTCTTGCATCCTGATGGATTACGCCCGCAGGCCGGCCGGGCAAAGAGTCCGCGGCTTGAAGAAATAACAAACAAAGAGAGTTTCCGGGAATAATTCCCGGTCAAGGATTTTGCGCTTTCACATCTCGCAAATCTACTGCCACTTCATTAAATAGTCTGTAATTTGCCGGCAAGCCAGTCACTCACCCGCCATTAAATCTTCACCCGGTTTTCTGATGAACCTGTGGTGCGAAGGCAGCGGCGTCGGCTCGGCCTGTAATACTGTTTTAATATAAATATAACCGGCCGAAAAACCCTTGGCCAGAAAAGCGACCCCTGCTCCGGGTGATATATAAATTGATAAAAAACGGGGCTGATGGTAAATTGATTTAGATCGGCGATGAAACTGCTTAAACTCAACATTTCTGGTGTCCGGGGGCTGGTGGGCCAGACTATAACCCCGGAGCTGGTCATCGATTTTGCCTCGGCTTTTGGCACGATGCTGCCAGCCGGTCCGGTCCTGGTGGGCCGCGACAGCCGCAGGTCGGGACCGATGGTCCAGGAAGCAGTGATGTCGGCCCTTCTTTCTACCGGCCACGAGGTCATAAATCTCGGGATTTGCCCCACCCCGGTTATCCAGTTCCTGGTCAGGCAGCACCGGGCAGTCGGGGCGGTGTCCATCACTGCCGGCCACAACCCGGCCGAGTGGAACGCTCTGAATTTTATCAACAGCCAGGGCACCTACCTCAATGAATTTCAGGGGTCGGAGCTTCTTGACATTTACCACCTGGGTCGCTTTGCCCACCAGAAATTGAAAAAGTCCCCGGCGGTGGTGTCAGAGCTCAACCCGGAAGAAGTCTATTTTTCCTGGCTCAAGACCAGGCTACGAACCGCCGAAATCAGCCGGACCCGGTTCAAGGTGGTGGTTGACCCCTGTAACGGGGCCGGGGCCAGGCTGGTCAATAAATTCTTCGCCGCCCTCGGCTGTGAGCTGGTGGCTGTCAATAACGAACCAAACGGCTATTTCCCGCATGACCCAGAACCGCGACCGAGAAATGCGGGTGAAGTGGCTTCCCTGGTCCGGGCCACGGGGGCTAACTCAGGCTTCTTACTTAACAGCGACGTCAGCCGGGTGTCGCTGGTAACCGAGACCGGGGAAACCCTGTCGGAAGAATACACCCTGCCGGTGGTGGCCGGATATTATCTGGAGCGCCAGCCCGGGGCCGTGGTTACCAGCCTGTCTACTTCCAGGATGATAGAAGAAGTCGCCAGCCGCTTCCAGGTCCCCGTCCTTAGAACCAGGGTCGGCCAGTCGGCCCTGGTTCAGACGATGCTTCAGGAAGGGGCAGCCCTGGCCGGAGAAGGCAGCGGCGGACTGGCCCTGGCCGATTTCCAGCCGGCTTTTGACGGCTTTGTGGTCATGGGACTCATCCTGGAAATGATGGCCGTCAGGCAGAAAAAACTATCGGAACTGGTAAAAGCTCTGCCCCGCTATCATATCGTCAAGGATAAAATTATCTGCCCGCCGCACCGGCTGCACTCTCTGGTGGCCGAAACCAGGAAGCTCTACCCGCGGGCTGAAATCAATTCGCTGGACGGATTACACTTCACTTTGAAGGATACCTGGGTTCACGTCCGGGCTTCCAGCACCGAGCCTCTCATCCGCATCATTGCTGAGAGTGCTTCGGCCGCCAGGGCCCAGCTGGAAGTAGACAAGGTGGTAACGTTCTTAAACCGTCTCCTCGGGTAAAAAATGAGAAAGAGATTTCCCTTAAAAGTCAGCATCTCCGGAGTCAGGGGAATAATCGGGGAAAGCCTGACCCCGCAGATTGCGGCCCGGTTCGCCTCGGCCTTTGGCACCTACATAGGCCAGGGGCCGGTGCTGGTCGGTCAGGACACCCGGCCCTCGGGAACCATGCTGAAAAAGGCCGCTCTGAGCGGTCTGCTGGCTACCGGCTGCCAGCCGGTCGAAGTGGGTGTTCTGCCCATCCCCACCATTCTTTTTCTGACCCGCGAGAAACAGGCCCGGGGAGCGGTGGTCATAACTGCCAGTCACAACCCGCCTGAATGGAACGGCCTTAAGTTTATCGGGCCGGAAGGACTTTACCTGCGCAGTTCTCAGGTGGAAGAATTCCTGGACATTTTCCACCAGGGCGAGTTCACCTTCATCCCAGCAGAAAGAATCAAGCCGGTCATCCAGGAAAAAAATGCCGGCCAGCTCCACTTGAAAAAAATTCTGGCCCACGTTAAGGTCAATTCCATCCGCCGCCGTAAATTCCGGGTGGTGGCTGACTGCGCCAACGAGGCCGGGGCCACCCTGCTCCCGCAGCTGCTGCAGGAGCTGGGTTGCGACAGCCTGCTGCTAAATACCAACCTGAGTGGTCAGTTTGCTCACCAGTCGGAGCCAGTGCCGGAAAACCTGGGAGAGCTCTGCCGCCGGGTCAAAGAATTCGGGGCTGACCTGGGCCTGGCCCAGGATGCCGATGCCGACCGGCTGGCCCTGGTTGATGAAAAAGGACGGGCCCTGGGAGAAGACCTGACCCTGGCTCTGGCCGTGCAGCACGGGCTGAAGAAAAAAAGAGGCCCGGTGGTGGTCAACCTGTCGGCTTCCATGGCCATTGAGGAGCTGGCTGCCAGGTTCCGGGTTCCCGTCATCAGGACCAAAATTGGCGAAATTAACGTGGTTGAAGCCATGCTGGAACACGGGGCGGTCATCGGGGGTGAGGGCAACGGCGGGGTTATCTGGCCGGAAATTCACCCCTGCCGCGATTCTCTGACAGCTACCGCTCTGATGCTGGAAATGCTGGCTGAAAGCCAGGAGCCGCTTTCAGCCCTGGCTGCCGCCTTCAGGACCTACCATCTGGTCAAGGACAAAATGGACTGCCCGGCCGAGCTGGCCTTCAGGGCGGTGGTGGAATTGAGGCATCGCTACCAGGGAGAGAACATCTCCACTCTGGACGGGCTCAAGATCAGCTGGCCCGACTCCTGGGTGCACCTCAGGCCTTCTAACACTGAGCCCATAATCCGGCTGTTAGCCGAATCCCCCTCGGCCGCCCGCAGCCGCCGGCTGATTGAAAATTTCAAAAAAGAAATAAAAAAGATCATCCGCCAGCTTGCCTGAAATTGAAAGTTAAAGGCCGGTTCAGGGCCATAAAAACAAAAAGGAAAGAGTGTCCGCTATGAAGACGAGAAAGATTTGCCTGACCAGAAAGAGATGGGTTATAGCAGCCGGAATTCTGATTACTTTCCTGGCGGCAGCGACGTTGCTTCAGCCGCAGGAACGTCCGCGTCCCTGGTTTAACGGTTATAAAGAAACCGTTGAGAGTCAGAAACTTTACTACCATTCGCCCTACCCGGGTCAGCTCCCGGCCCTGCTGGTCCGGGCCAGCGACGGCAGCATGAAGGCTGTCTGGAAGACGGACAGCCTTCCGCAGGATTTCGGAGCGGAGGAAGCCGTTTTCGTATTCATGGGCGGACTGGCCACGGCCAAAGGCAGCCACCGTTTCTACCTCGCGGTCAACGGAGCTGGCCCCCTGGAATTTTCCACTTCTGAAAGCTCGGCCCGGAAAGAATGGGCAGTGCGCCACCCGCAGGGCCTGGAACTTTCTTTCCGTACCGCCCTGGTGGACCAGTTTGACGAGCTGTTTGGCTATTTCTTCCTCAAGGTGCCGCGGCGCTTCCTGCAACCAGGACAGCCCCTGACCCTGGAACTTACGGCCGAGAAGGGCGGAAGTTCCGACTGGGTCATGGTCTTTGAGCAGCCGCTGAGTTCCTGGGCCCGGCTGAAAGCCCTCCCGGCTTTGCTCAACACTCGCCCGCCGCGCCAGCCGTTGCTCCTGGAAATAAGCAATTTCGGCCCGCCTCTGGCCGTCCGGGTTAAAGCCGGGCCGAAGGTTGAGGTCAGAAAAATCCTGGAAACAGGCTACAACCAGATTTATCTGGAAGTGGAGCCGGTCAGCCAGCCGCAAGA
>DMVN01000154.1 GCA_003476685.1 Acidobacteriota bacterium
TGGGTAAGATCCTGGAAAGGGCCGGGCAGGTGGAAAAATCAGTGGTTTTCTACGAAAAATCCCTGAGCCGGACTTTGCCGGAGCCGGTCTCAACCAGGGTCCGGAAAAACCTGGCCCAGTACTTCAAACGGAAGAAACAGTGGGAGAGGTCGCTGCAGCTCTGGCGGGACCTCCTGGAAAACAGCGAAGACCTGGAGTGCTTCCGGGAGCTGGCCGTTTATTTTGAGCATCACCGGAAAGACCCGGAAGAAGCCCTGAAGTATGCCCTGGACGGTCTGGCTCTGTCCCGGGGGCGGAACTTAAAATATGAGCAGGACTTTCAGAAAAGGGTCGACCGTCTGAGCCAGAAGGTCAACCGGAAAAAGACCTTGAAATCCGAATGAAGGGGGAGTGAGGGTGAAAGCCATGGTCATCACCGGCTTCAAGCCGGTGGAGGAAAATCCGCTGGAACTCAGGGAAGTAGCCCGACCTGTTCCCGGTCCGGGTGAAATCCTGGTCAGGGTTAAGTATTGCGGTGTCTGCCACACCGACCTGCACACGGTCGAAGGTGAGTTGCCGGGAGTCAGCCTGCCCCGGATTCCCGGGCACCAGGTGGTAGGGACGGTGGAGCAGTGCGGCCAGGAAACTTCTCTGTTCAGGAAAGGCGACCGGGTGGGCGTGGCCTGGCTTTACCAGGCCTGCGGCCAGTGCCGCTTCTGCCGCAGCGGTCGGGAGAACCTCTGCCTGCAGTCCAGGTTCACCGGCTACCAGGTGGACGGGGGTTATGCTGAATACCTGGCGGTGCCGGAAAACTTTGCCTACGAGCTGCCGGAAAATTTCCCCGACGAGCAGGCGGCGCCCTTGCTGTGTGCCGGAATCATCGGCTACCGGGCCCTGCGCCTGAGCCGCATCAGGCCGGGCGAAAAGCTGGGGCTTTACGGCTTTGGAGCTTCGGCTCACGTCACCATCCAGGTGGCCGCTCACTGGAAGTGCCGGGTGTATGTTTTCTCGCGCAGCCCCAAGCACCGGAAACATGCGCTGGCGCTGGGAGCCGGCTGGGCCGGGAAACCCGATGAACTGCCGCCGGACAAGCTGGACAGTGCCATCGTCTTTGCCCCGGCCGGCGAGGTGGCCAGACTGGCTTTGCGAGCGGTGGACCGGGGCGGAACGGTGGCCCTGGCCGGCATTTACCTGAGTCCAATTCCTGAGCTTGATTACGGCCGCGAGCTCTATCACGAAAAATGCCTAAGAAGCGTGGCCAACGCTACCAGGCAGGACGGGGCCGAGTTCCTGAAGATTGCGGCCGACGTGCCGGTCAGGACTGAGGTCCAGGTTTACCCGTTGGCCGAGGCCAACCGGGCCCTTTATGATATCAAACACAGCCTGATCAACGGGGCGGCGGTGTTAAGAATCGACTGAGGCCGGTTGAAAAATTCAGGCTCATAAGATAATATTTAAAAGTTCTCCGTTTGCGCCCGTAGCTCAGTTGGATAGAGCGACTGACTACGAATCAGTAGGCCGCAGGTTCGAGCCCTGCCGGGCGCATTCTTCTATCACCGCCCGATGAAAGCTTTTCTGATAGTAGGTCCACCCGGCTCGGGCAAGAGTCCGCTCGGGGACTACCTGGAAAAACAATCCCTGCCCGGAAAAAGGTTCTGGCATTTTGATTTCGGCCGACTGCTCAGGGAAATAATCAAGCCCGAAGAGGCCGCAAAAAATGAGGCCGGGGCAGCGGAGCCGGAGCCTGGAGCTTCCGCGGCTAAGGAAGAAGTATTCAATCTAACGGAGCAGGCCCGGGTGCGACAATCGCTCCAGACCTCCAGCCTGTTTGAAGAAGGCGACAAAGAGCTGGTGCGGAAAATCTTCAGGTTTTATCTGTCCAGGAGCGGGGTGGGGCCCGACGATATTATCATCCTCAACGGTCTGCCGCGGCACTGGGCCCAGGTGGCCTGGCTTCAGGACCTGGTCAAAATTGTGCTGGTTATCAACCTTGATTGCCCCGAGGAGCTGGCCGTCAGACGCATCCTGGCCAACCTCGATGGAGAGCGTCAGGGACGGGAAGATGACCGCCTGGAAGTGATTGTCCGCCGCTATCGCCTTTACCTGGAAAAAACCGGCCCTCTGGTTGATTTCCTGAGGCAGTCTGGCCTTCCGGTCATCGAGCTTCAGGTAGAACGCGAGACCAGGCCAGAAACTCTCTGGAAGAAGCTTCAGGCCAACCCGGAATTTCAGAAACTTCTCTGAGACTCTTCTTTTCTTCCGTTTCCTGCTGAAAAAATTTCTGCGGTTGATGTATGAACAAATATTCATATATTAAGATGGAACTGCCAGCCTCGGCCACAGGCTAAGGACCGGCCTAACTTCAGGACAGGAAATTGGGGAAACTGCCTGAAACACCGCCGACCGTCTGGCTCTTGCCGGCTGGTTGAACTGGTCAAGAAACTTCAACCGGCCCGGCGAAATTTCTTCTCAGTCGACGAGTTTCCTGGCTTCCAGGTAGAAGCGCTTCTCCCAGGCCTCGCCCATGGAGAAAGTTTTTCTGGGCAGGGCTCCATCCAGGATGACTGTCGGGAAAAGCTGGCACTTGTCCATGGCCGGAAGGTAGAACCCCAGGTTGCCCGGGTTTTTCCGGCTGAGGTTTAGCAGCGATTCGTCGCCGTGAACGTAATCCAGTCCCGATGCCGCTTTCTTTTTGAGGTAGTCATCCAGGAATGATTGCAGGCTGCCGACGGTCAGGTTGTGGGCCGGCTTCTGGAATCTAATAGACAGGAAACGGTCTGATTTAATCAGCCCGGCAATCTGCTCCTGGGCTTTCCGGGCGTTGACCACGGCCTTTAGTTCCTCAAAATTGCGGTGTTCACGGAATTCTACCCGGCCCTCAAAAAAAGCGCTGAGCTCCCGTTCCAGGTCCTGGGGATTTTTGACTTCGAACAGCACCCGGTGTATTGGCTCGAAGACCAGGGAATCGTCGTGCAGGTTGACCACTTCCACCAGGGCATAGCGCAGGGGTGAGTTTTTAAGTTCCTCCGGCCGGCCAGCAGCGGCCTTGGTTTTTTCCCAGATGGTTTTGGCCGTGGCCAGGGAGTGATTGCCGTCGCCCACGGCGAACAGCAGCAGGGGAGTGCCTTCCGGCAGGTTGTATCTCTTCTCAAATTCCCGGGGGTTGGCCAGCTGGCTCAGCCCCTCCAGAATCATCTTTTCCACCCGGGGCTGGTTGACCAGGAAGCCCCGCAGCCGGCCGGCTTCCAGCATCAACTCGAAATCGTAGAGCTTGGCCAGCTCCTGGCTGTGGTCGGTGGCCGGTCCGATGGTCAGGTTGGCCGGGTCGTCAATCAGAATCATGATATGGGGCACTTCCAGCACCGCTCCCTCTCTTATCTTCACCCGGGGCGGGATTCTTTCCAGGATGGTGCCTTCGGTGGCCCGGATGAGGCTGCAGGCCCGGGGATGGTA
>DMVN01000120.1 GCA_003476685.1 Acidobacteriota bacterium
CCCAGCTGACCATGAGAACCTTCCACGTGGGCGGCATTGCCATGCGCGGCGCGGAAAAATCGGCTCTGGAAGCCAAGAACGACGGCCTCATTAAGTTCAACAACTTGAACTGGGTCAGAGACAGACAGGGCAGCCTGGTGGTGGTCAACCGGAACGCCAGCATTGCCATCCTGGACCACCGCGGCCGGGAAATTGAGCATTACCAGGTTCCCTACGGAGCCAAGGTCCTGCTGAATGATGGCGAGCCGGTCAAGGCCCGGCAGGAATTTGCTGAGTGGGATCCTTTCAGCACTTTCATCCTGACCGAAGAAAGCGGCCAGGTCAGGTTCAAGGACCTGGAAGCCGGTATCAGTATGGAAGAAGTCCGTGATGATTTTACCGGCCTGATTACCCTGGTGGTCATGGAGCCCAAGGATGAAAAGCTCCAGCCGATGATTGAGATTGTCGACCCCAAGCTGAAAGATGATAAGGGCGAGCCGGTGGTTAAGAAGCGGTATTTCCTGCCCAAGGGGGCCAACCTGGAAGTCAAGGATGGCGAGGAAGTCTTTGCCGGTGATATTCTGGCCAAGATTCCGCGGGAAGTGGCCAGGACCAAGGACATTACCGGTGGTCTGCCCAGGGCTGAAGAACTCTTCGAGGCCCGCCGGCCAAAGAATCCGGCAATTATTTCTGAAATAGACGGTGTGGTCCAGGTGGGCGACTTGATCCGCGGCCACCGCCGGGTGATAGTCAAAAATGAGAGGGGAGGCGCTAAGGAATATCTAATTCCTAAAAGTGCCCATTTGCTGGTTTCAGAAGGAGAAAAGATTAAGGCTGGTACCCCCCTGATGGACGGACCGGTCAATCCCCATGACATCCTCAAGGTCCTGGGCGAGAAAGAGCTGGCTGAGTATCTGTTGAGGGAAGTCCAGGAAGTCTACCGCCTGCAGGGTGTGACCATCAACGACAAGCACATAGAAATTATCATCAGGCAGATGCTGCGCTGGGTTAAAATCGAGGAAGTGGGCGACACCGAGTTCCTGGTGGATGAGCAGGTGGATAAGTTCAAGTTCCAGGAAGAGAATGAAAAAATCCTGAAGAAGGGCGGGAAACCGGCCAAGGCCCGTCCGTTATTGCTGGGGATAACCAAGAGTGCCCTCAGCACCGACAGCTTTATCGCGGCTGCTTCCTTCCAGGAAACAACCCGGGTTCTGACCGAGGCTGCCCTCTATGGCAAGGTGGATTATCTGAGGAAGATCAAGGAAAACGTTATCATGGGCCGGCTGATACCGGCCGGGACCGGTTTCAGGTATTACCGCAACGTTATCCTCAAAGAAGAACTGCCGGAAAAGGAAGAAAAAGAAGCAGAAATCCAGGCCCAGAATTAGCCCTGGTCGGGCCCTGGCCTGGTCGTGACTGGCGCCCCGCGGACCGAGCTTAAGGCCAAGGCCGGTCACGGGTATCCTGGATGGCCCCCGGTCAGGGGGCAAAAGGCCCGTCAGCCAGCCGGTTCTTGACCGGTGCTGGCTGGTGTAAAAAAAAGCAAAATAGCCTGTTATTTTCTTGACAAGAGAGGCTGTTTTTGCTATTCTTCAAGCATATTTCTCGGGAAATTCATCCTGGGAAGAGAATATAAATATTTTTCTATTTATAGAGGAGATTTATAAGTGCCAACTGTCAACCAACTGGTACGAAAGGGCAGGACGCCTAAGAAGTACAAGAGTAAAGCTCCGGCTCTTGAATCCTGTCCGCAGAAAAGAGGAGTCTGTGTGCGCGTTTTTACCACCACGCCCAAGAAGCCTAACTCGGCTCTGAGAAAAGTGGCCAGGGTCAGGTTGACCAACAACGTGGAGGTGACCGCTTACATCCCGGGTATCGGACATAACCTGCAAGAGCACTCGATTGTCCTGATCAGGGGTGGAAGAGTTAAGGACCTGCCCGGTGTCAGGTACCACATCATCCGCGGTACCCTTGATGCTGAGGGAGTGCAGAATAGATTCCAGGGCCGTTCCAGGTACGGGGCCAAGAAGCCCAAGGAGAAAAAGGTTCCAGGCAAGTAAGCTGAGCGAGGAGAGACGAGATGCCGAGACGTGGAATTATCAGAAAGCGCAAGCCGCAACCGGACCCCCTCTATAATTCGACCCTGGTCGGGAAATTGATAAATCTGGTTCTGAAAAAAGGAAAGAAGAGCGTGGCTGAAGACATAGTCTACGGCACGCTGGAGATCCTGAAAAACCGGACCAAAGAGGACCCGCTCAAGGTTCTGGAGAAGGCCATCGACAATGTCAGGCCGCTTCTGGAAACCAAGTCCAGGAGGGTGGGCGGAGCCACCTACCAGGTGCCGGTGGAAGTTCCGGAACAGAGGTCAATTTCTCTGGGAATGCGCTGGTTGGTTAAATTCGCTAAAGACCGCAGTGGTAAGAGCATGCAGGAAAAGCTGGCGGCAGAAATTCTGGATGCCCTGGCCAACAAGGGCGGAGCGGTTAAGAAGAGAGAAGATACCCATAAGATGGCTGAAGCCAACCGGGCTTTCGCACATTATAAATGGTAAAAATTAAAACCACAGCCAAGCTGGTAAATTTATTATTTTTTTCGATATATGGAGAAAAAATTTCATGCGGTCGTGCCCGATCGAACGAGTCAGGAACATTGGCTTCATGGCTCATATCGATGCGGGGAAGACTACAACCACAGAGCGAATTCTTTATTTCACCGGCATTACCTATAAGATGGGTGAGGTCGATGAGGGCACGGCTGTCATGGACTGGATGGTCCAGGAACAGGAACGTGGCATTACCATAACCGCGGCCGCTACCACCTGTTACTGGAAAGACCACCGGATAAACATAATCGACACCCCGGGACACGTCGATTTTACCGCCGAGGTAGAGCGGTCGTTAAGAGTCCTGGACGGGGCCATTATTATTCTCTGCGCGGTCGGGGGTGTGGAGTCCCAGTCGGAAACGGTCTGGCGACAGGCCGATAAGTACCGGGTTCCCAGGATTATATATGTGAACAAAATGGACAGATTAGGTGCTGACCCAGTGAGAGCAGTGGACGAGGTGCGGACTCGTCTGGGAGCCAGACCTCTGCCCATTCAGATTCCGATCGGGGTCGAGGATAAATTCACCGGGATTATCGACCTGGTGGAAAAGCAGGAGATAGTCTGGAAAAATGACCTGCTGGGCACCGATTTTGAGAAGCGGCCGGTTTCTGACTCTTACCGGGAAGAAGTGGAAGCCAGAAGAAGAGAGATGCTGGAGGTTTTGAGCGAGGTCGATGACGAGTTGATGAAAAAGTACCTGGAGGATGAAGAGATCTCGCCCGCGGAGATCAAGAAAGCCATCAGAAAAGGCACGGTCGAGTTAAAATTCCACCCGGTGTTGTTCGGAGCCTCATTCCGGAACAGGGGTGTTCACCCGCTGCTTGATGCCATCATTGATTATCTGCCTTCGCCTGTGGATATTCCGCCAGTTAAAGGTTACCATCCCCGGACCAATCAGGAGGAAATCAGGCAGGCTTCCGATAGCGAGCATTTCTGCGCTCTGGTTTTCAAAATAATGACCGACCCCTTCCTGGGCAACCTGGCTTACTTCCGGGTTTACTCGGGCAAGCTCAAGGTCGGGACCTCAGTTTATAATGCCACCAAAGACCAGGAAGAAAGAGTGGCCAGGCTGCTGGAAATGCATGCCAACAAGCGGAAAGAAATCAGTGAGGTCTATGCCGGCGATATCGCTGCTTTTGGCGGGATGAAGACCCTGTCTACTGGCGATACCCTGTGCCTCAAGAGCCGGCCGATCCTGCTGGAACCGCCAACCTTCCCCGAGCCGGTGGTATCAGCCACCATCGAGCCCAGGACCAAGGCTGACCACCAGAAGCTTTTCAGCTCTCTGGAAAAATTGATGTCTGAGGACCCGACTTTCAAGGTGGTCCAGGACCCGATGACCGGCCAGACTCTGGTCCGGGGCATGGGCGAGCTGCACCTGGAAATCATGATGGACCGGCTGGTCAGAGAATTCGGAGTGCAGGCCAGGCTGGGTCGCCCCCAGGTAGCTTACAAAGAGACCGTGACCCAGGAAGCCGGGGGAGAGGGCAAGTTTATCCGCCAGCTGGGCGACAAGGGTCAGTATGGACACTGCGTGATTAAGGTCGAACCTCTGCCGAGGGGGCAGGGTTTTGAGTTCATCAATAAACTTAAATCCGGAGTCATTCCGGCAGAATTTGTGGCCGAGATTGAAAAAGGAATTAGAGAGGCCATGGAAGCCGGTCTGGTAGCCGGCTATCCGGTCACCGATGTTAAGGTGACCCTGGTTGATAGCAGCTACCATAATGTCGATTCAGTGGCCATCGCCTATAAAATTGCCGCAGCGCTGGCTTTCAAGGAGGCCGGGCAGAAAGCTGCTCCGGTGCTCCTGGAGCCCATCATGAAACTGGAAATAGTAACCCCGGACGAATATGTCGGTGGTCTGGTTGGCGACATCAACGCCAGAAGGGGTCGGATTGAAGCCATGGAACTCAAGGGCAGCTCCAGGGTGATCAGGGCTTTTGTCCCCCTGTCGGAGATGTTCGGATATGCCACCGTCCTGAGGACCATTACTCAGGGCCGCAGTTCCTTCTCCCTGGAATTCCATAAGTACGACCAGACTCCGCCTGAGGTCCAGGAAGAAATAATCGCCAGAATCGAGGGAAGAATTCCCTTCACTGAAGCCAGGAGGTAAAAGAGATGGCCAAGGAAAAATTTGCGAGGACGAAGCCGCACGTTAACATAGGGACGATCGGGCACATTGACCACGGGAAGACGACGTTGACGGCGGCGATCACCAAGGTTTTATCGACCAAGGGGTTGGCGCAGTACAAGCCATACGATGAGGTGGCCAAGGCTGATGCCAAGATGTTCCGGCGGGATGCGACCAAGATTTTGACGGTGGCTTTGTCGCACGTGGAGTACGAGTCGGACAAGCGGCACTACGCGCACATTGACTGTCCGGGGCACGTTGATTACATCAAGAACATGATCAGCGGGGCGGCCCAGATGGACGGGTCGATACTGGTGGTAGCGGCTGATGACGGGCCGATGCCGCAGACACGGGAGCACATTTTGTTGGCTCGGCAGGTGGATGTGCCGGCGATAGTGGTGTTTATCAACAAGGTGGACCTGGTGGATGACCCGGAGATTCTGGATTTGGTGGAGCTGGAGGTCAGGGAGCTTTTGAGCAAGTATGAATTTCCAGGTGACAAGACGCCGGTGATACGTGGCAGTGCGACCAAGGCTCTGGCTGATCCTGAGGGAGAGGGTGGCAAGCCGATCTGGGAGTTGATGAAGGCGCTGGATGATTTTATTCCGGAGCCGGTGCGGGAGATAGACAAGCCATTTTTGATGAGTATAGAGGATGTGTTTTCGATAACCGGACGCGGGACGGTTGTGACCGGAAGGGTAGAGAGAGGGATAGTCAAGGTAGGAGATGAGGTAGAGATAGTAGGCTTTGGTGAGACGAAGAAGACGGTGGNNCGGGCGTGGAGATGTTCCGGAAGATACTGGACCAGGGCCAGGCCGGGGACAACGTGGGTTGTTTGTTGAGAGGGATTGGTAAGGATGAAGTGGAGCGTGGACAGGTTCTGGCCAAGCCGGGGTCGATCACGCCGCACAAGAAGTTCCGGGCACAGATTTACGCTCTGACCAAGGATGAGGGTGGGCGGCACACGCCGTTTTTCACTGGTTATCGTCCGCAGTTTTACTTTCGGACGACTGACGTGACAGGTACGGTGAAGCTGCCGGCCGGGGTAGAGATGGTGATGCCCGGGGACAATGCCAACGTGGAAGTGGAGCTGATCACCACAGTGGCCATGGAGAAGGGCCTGCGGTTTGCCATCCGCGAAGGCGGCCGGACGGTGGGCGCCGGGACCGTCACTGAAATCCTGGAATAGTTACTGACAAGGTTATTAATATGGAGAACGAGGAACGACCATGGAAAAGATAAGAATTAAACTCCAATCATTCGACCACAGATTGTTAGACCAATCGGTAAAAGACATCGTGATTAAAGCCAGAAGAACCGGAGCCAAGGTCTCCGGTCCGATTCCGTTGCCGACCAGGATTCAGCGGTTTTGCGTCCTTCGTTCTCCGCATGTCGATAAGAGGTCGAGAGAGCATTTTGAGATGAGGATTCACAAGAGGCTGATTGACATCAGCGAGTACAGCAACGAGACCATTGAAGAATTGCAGAAGCTCGACCTGCCTGCGGGCATCGATGTGGAAATCAAAGCCTTTGGCGCAGGAGAATGATCATGGTTGAAGGTATCATCGGCAGAAAAGTCGGGATGACCCAGGTCTTTGATGAAGAAGGGAATGTTATCCCGGTGACTGTTATCAAGGCCGGTCCCTGCACCGTCATTCAGAAAAAGACCAGAGAAAAAGACGGCTACGAAGCCCTGCAGCTGGGACTGGTGGAAGACAGAACCAAAAAGAAAGCCAGAAAACCTGAGACCGGGCATTTCCAGAAATCGGGCAGCCCGGTGCTCAAGGTGCTGAGAGAAGTCAAGTACCGCGGGCCGGTAGAGCTCAAAGAGGGAGACCAGATCCTGGTGGACCTGTTTGAGGTAGGCGAAAAGGTTCATGTCATAGGTATCAGCAAGGGCAAGGGTTTTCAGGGCGTGGTCAGACGGCACGGGTTTGCCGGGGGCGATGCCGCCCACGGCTCCATGTTCCACCGGGCTCCCGGTTCGATTGGAGCTTCCTCCTACCCATCCCGCGTTCTCAAGGGAACCAGGATGGGTGGCCGGATGGGTGGAGATAGGGTGACCGTCCGGAATCTGAAAGTGGTTCAGGTGGATAAAGAGAATAACCTGCTGCTGGTGGAAGGGGCCGTCCCCGGAGCCAACGGCGGAGTGGTTCTGATCAAAAAGAGCTCGTTTAAGACCAAGACTTCATGAGTGAAGAGAGTGCCATGAAAGTACAAGTATTAGACCAAAGCGGCAAGCCAGTTCAGGAAATGAGCCTGCCGGAAGAGGTGTTTGCCTATCCGGTTAAAGACCATCTGATATATGAGGCGGTAGTGAACTATCTGGCTAACCAGAGGCAGGGCACCGCCTGCACCAAAAACCGGGGCGAAGTCAGCGGTGGCGGCCGTAAGCCCTGGCGCCAGAAGGGAACCGGCCGGGCCAGAGTGGGGAGCATCAGGTCACCCCTCTGGCGGCATGGTGGAACGGTTTTCGGACCCAAGCCGAGGGATTACAGCTACGCCATTCCCAAGAAAGCCAGAAAGAATGCTCTGAAATCGGCCCTGACCGCCAAACTGGCTGAGAACCTGTTGCTGGTTATCGATGAGATCAAGATTGCTGAACCCAAGACCAAAGAAGCTGCCGGCTGGTTGAAGAGCCTGAAAATTGATTCGGCTCTGATAGTTGAGGACCGGGATAATAAGAATCTTTTCCGTTCGGTCAGGAACATCCCTGAGGTCAAAGCCGTGGATGATGAACACCTGAATGTTTACGATGTCCTCCGGTACCGGTGGCTGGTCTTCAGTCAGCGTTCTTTTAATTCCCTGGTGGAGAGGTTGAAATGACCAAAGATCCAAGAGATATAATCCTCAGGCCGCTGATTACCGAAAAGAGCACCAGGTTGAGGGACTCCCACCGTGAAGTTTGTTTTGAGATTGCTCCCGGGGCCAACAAGATTGAGGTTAAAAAGGCCGTGGAAGAGCTGTTCAAGGTCAAGGTGGAAAGAGTGACCATCGTCAACCTGACCGGCAAGACCAAGAGACTTGGCCGGAGCCTCGGGCGGACCAAGGACAGAAAAAAAGCTTACGTCAAGCTGAAACCCGGCGAAAAAATGATTGAATACTTTGAGGCAGTATAACCATGGGTATTAAAGTTTACAAACCAGTTACTCCAGGCTTACGTCACCGGACCGGTCTGACTTATGAGGAGCTGACCACGGATAAACCATACAAGCCGCTGCTTGTTCCCCTCTCCAAGAGTGGGGGACGCAACAACCGCGGCCACCTGTCGGTCAGACACCGGGGCGGGGGACACAAGAGACTTTATCGGATTATCGATTTCAAAAGGGATAAGATTGATGTTCCCGGAGTGGTGGAAACCATCGAGTACGACCCCAATCGCTCGGCCTTCATTTCTCTGGTCAAATATGCCGACGGTGAGAGACGTTATATCCTGACCCCGCTCAACCTGAAGGTGGGTGATACCATTGTTTCGGCCAATACCCAGGTTGATATTCTGCCGGGAAATGCTATGCCCCTCAGGTACATCCCGGTTGGCACCATCGTCCACAACGTTGAGCTGAAAATAGGCAAGGGGGGGCAGATGGCCAGGGCGGCCGGTTCCGGAGTTCAGATCCTGGGCAAGGAAGGTGATTATGCCCAGCTGCGGTTGCCCTCCTCCGAAATCCGCAAGGTCCATCTGGACTGCCGGGCAACTGTTGGGCAACTGGCCAACCTGGACCACCAGAACATCAGCATCGGCAAAGCCGGCCGCACCAGGTGGCTGGGCATCAGGCCCCATGTCCGGGGCACAGCCATGAACCCGATCGACCACCCGCATGGCGGCGGTGAAGGCCGGACCAAAGGCGGACGTCATCCGGTCAGCCCGGAAGGCATCCCGACCAAGGGTTATAAGACCAGGAAGAACAAGAGAACCCAGGCCTTTATAATCAGAAGAAGGAGTAAATAATCATGGGCAGATCCTTAAAAAAAGGTCCCTATGTTGATCCTAAATTACTGGAAAAAGTCCAGGCCGCCCAGTCGGCCAAGGAAAAGCGCCAGGTGATCAAGACCTGGTCCCGGCGCTCGACCATCATCCCGGAGATGGTGGGCCTGACTTTCGGCGTCCATAATGGCCGCAAGTTCATCCCGGTGTTTGTGACCGAGCAGATGGTCGGCCATAAGCTGGGAGAATTCGCCCCCACCAGGACCTTTAAAGGACACACCTCCAAGACTGCCCGACAGCTTAAAGTGGGTAAGTAGCCATGGAAAAAGAAAAATACCTATCAAAAGCAGTGGCCCGTTATGTGCGGATGAGTCCACAGAAGGGCCGTCTGGTGGCCGACCTGATCCGGAACAGGCTGGTGGGCGAGGCCCTGACCATCCTGAAATTCAACGAGAAGAAGAAGATCAGCGCTATCCTGGAAAAGGTCCTGCGCTCGGCCATAGCCAATGCCCAGCAGAAAGCCCCCAACGTGGACGTGGACAATCTATACGTGGCCAAGATCCAGATTGACCAGGGCCCGGCCATGAAGAGAATCAGGCCGGCGCCGATGGGCCGGGCTTACCGGATTCTCAAAAGGATGAGCCATGTCAAAATCTACTTAGACGAAAAGAAAGGGAGATAGACTGTGGGACAGAAGACACATCCAATCGGCTTTCGTTTAGGATTTAACAAACAGTGGACTTCCCGCTGGTTTGCCAGAGGCCGGGATTATGCCAGGTTATTCCATGAAGACCTGCAGATGAAAAAGGCCGTCCGGGAAAAGTACGAGCATGCCGGCATCGCCAGCGTTGATGTGGAAAGAGTCGGTCCCAAAGTCCGGGTGATCATCCATACCGCCAGGCCAGGTATCATCATCGGCCGGGGCGGCAAGGAGATTGAGAACCTCAAGAATATGCTGGAAGCCATCGCCCGGAGAGAAGTTTACGTTGACATCCGGGAAGTGGACAAGCCGGAATTGAACGCCACTCTGGTGGCTGAGGGCATCGCCACCCAGCTGGAAAAAAGGATTGCCTACCGCCGGGCCATGAGGCGGGCGGTGGAAATGGCCCTGAAAATGGGTGCCAAGGGGATAAAAGTGATGTGTGCCGGGCGTCTGGGCGGAGTGGAAATTGCCAGAACCGAATGGTATCTGAAAGGGCAGCTGCCGCTGCAAACGCTCCGGGCCGACATAGATTTTGCCTTTACTGAAGCTTTTACCACCTATGGTCAGATCGGAATCAAAGTCTGGATCTACCGCGGTGATGTGGATAAACCCAAAGTCTCTTCCCAAATCATAGAAGCCGAGGAGATTTGACCATGTTGATGCCGAAGAAAGTCAAATACCGGAAACAGCAGCGCGGCCGGATGAGAGGCCAGGCCCAGCGCGGGGCCGAGCTGGCTTTTGGCGAATATGGTCTGCAGGCTCTCGAACCCTGCTGGCTCACCGCCCGGCAGATTGAAGCCGGCCGTGTTACTATCACCCGCTTCCTGAAAAAAAGGGGCAAGATGTGGGTCCGGGTTTTCCCCTGGAAACCGGTTACCAAGAAGCCCACGGAAACCAGGATGGGCCGTGGCAAGGGTGACCCAGAATTCTGGGTGGATGTGATTCGGCCCGGCCGGATTATTTTTGAGGTCGAGGGCGTGGACCACAGTGTGGCCCAGGAAGCCATGCGCCTGGCTGCCAACAAGTTGCCGATCAAGACCAGATTTATTTCAAGAGAGCACAGGGAGTTAAAATGAAGATCCGAGAATTGAGAGAGTTATCGGTTGATGAATTAAGACAGAAGGAGCTGGAGCTCAAAGACCAGCTGTTTAAACTGCGCTTTCAGAAATCTCTGGGTCAGCTGGATAACCCGATGAAGATCAGGAACATCAGAAGAGACATAGCCAGGATTAAGACACTTCTGAAAGAATTTCAAACCAAAGGGACGGAATAAACCATGGAAGCTAAACGGCAGAAAAGGATAACAACCAAAGTGGGAACGGTAGTGGCCAAGAAATCAGCCAAGACCCTGCGGGTCCTGGTGGAAAGGCTGGAGCGGCACCCGGTCTACAGGAAGACCATCAAGCGGAAAAAGATTTTTCTGGTCCACGACGAGCATGAGAAGTGCCAGGTAGGTGACGTGGTCAGAATTGTGGAAACCCGGCCCATTTCCAGGCTGAAAAGATGGCGGGTGGCAGAAATCGTCGGTTTAGCTTCCAGAGAAATAGAAACTGAAACCGAGAACGAAGGTGGTCTGTCATGATCCAGATGAGAACTATGCTCAAGGTGGCGGATAACTCCGGCGCCCGGAGAATTATGGCCATTACTCCTCTAGGCGGCGGGGTGGGACAGGTGGCAACCATCGGGGACGTGATTTCAGCTTCGGTTAAGGAAGCCGACCCTGACAGTAAGATTGAGAAAGGCAAGGTGGTCAGGGCCGTCATCGTCCGAACCAGGAAAGAAGTCAGGCGCAAGGATGGCTCCTATATTCGCTTTGATGATAATGCGGCTGTGATCATCGATAAACAGGGAGAACCGATTGGCACCCGCGTTTTCGGACCGGTTGGCCGGGAATTGAGAGAGAAGAAATTCATGAAGATTATATCGCTGGCTCCGGAGGTGCTGTGATGTCCAGATTCCCGTTCAAGAAAAACGATGTGGTAATTGTCCGCAGCGGCAAGGACCGGGGCAAGACCGGCAAGGTGCTGAAGGTCATCCCGGAAAAGAACCGGCTGCTGGTGGAGAGGATTAATTTCGTCAAGGTCTTTGTCAGACCGGACCGCAGCCAGAATGTTCAGGGCGGGATCATGGAAAAAGAGGCCCCCATCCATGTTTCCCGGGTGATGCTCTATTGTGAAGAGTGTGGCCGGGGAGTCAGGTACAGGCACAAGATCCTGGAGGACGGAACCAAGATAAGAGTCTGCGCCAGATGTCAGACTAACTTAGAAAAGTCCTGAGAGGTCGGAAGATGAGCAGGTTGTATGAACGTTATAAGAAAGAAATCATCAAGGAGCTCCAGAAAGAACTGGGGATTGATAATCCGATGGCTGTACCCCGGCTGGAGAAGATAATCGTCAACATGGGCGTGGGCGATGCCATCCAGAACATCAAGTTACTGGACACAGCCAAGATGGAGCTCAGCCTGATTACCGGGCAGCACCCGGCCATCGGGCGGGCCAAGAAATCCATTTCTGCCTTCCATCTCAGGAAGGGTCAACCCATTGCCTGTTATGTTACCCTGAGAAGAAAAAGAATGTACGAATTTTTTGATCGGCTGGTGAACATTGTTCTGCCCCGGGTCAGGGATTTCCGCGGGGTTCCGGCCGGGTCTTTCGACGGCCGCGGCAATTATACCATCGGCTTGAAGGACCAGCTGGTTTTCCCGGAAATCGATTACACCAAAGTGGAAAGGCCGAGGGGCATGAACATCACCATCGTCACCACGGCCAAAAACGACAAGGAAGCGTATGCCCTGCTGAAGAAACTGGGCATGCCTTTCCGCGAATCGTGATGAAAGGAAGGTCAAAGTGGCTACTATAGCAAAAATGGTCAAAGATCAAAGAAAGCCCCGGTATGGCATCCGCCATCGCAACCGCTGCCGGCTGTGCGGGCGGCCCAGGGGCTATTACCGTAAATTTGACCTCTGCCGGCTTTGTTTGAGGCAACTGGCCTTGAAGGGAGAAATCCCGGGAATCATCAAGGCTTCCTGGTAAATACCTTGGAAAGGATAAGAACATGAGTCTGACCGACCCGATTGCCGATATGTTAACCAGAATCAGGAATGCCGTCAGGGCTAAGAAAAAGGAAGTCAACCTCCCTTCTTCCAGGTTAAAAGTGGAGATAGCCAGAATCTTGAAGGAAGAGGGTTACATAAAAGGTTATAAAGTTATTGAGGATAACAAGCAGGGTGTCCTGAACATAATCCTGAAATACACTGATGACAACCAGAGCGTGATCACCGGACTGCGCCGGGTCAGCAAACCGGGCTGCCGCATCTATTGCACCCGGGATTCCATTCCCAGAGTCCTGGACGGCCTGGGAGTAGTGATCATTTCCACCTCCCGCGGCCTGCTGACCGATAAGCAGTGCCAGGAAATGGGAGTGGGCGGTGAAGTCCTGTGTGAAATCTGGTAATCCAGAAGGTGAGGTACGAGGATGTCAAGAGTAGGTAAGAAGCCGATAGAGATACCAGCCGGGGTCAAGGTGACCGTCCATTCGGACCGGATTGAAGTGGAAGGCAAGCTGGGAAAGCTGACCTCGCCCCTCTACGCCGGGATCAAGGCGGCGGTTGAGGGCAACCGGCTGATCCTGACCAGGGAGAACGAAGAACAGCAGACCAGGCAGTTTCACGGACTATGCCGGGCTCTGGCCAGTAACGCTGTGGTCGGGGTCTCCCAGGGATTTTCCAAGCAGCTGGAAATAACCGGCGTTGGTTACCGGGCCAAAGTCGAGAAGAATAAGCTGGAGCTGAATGTCGGCTATTCCAAGCCGATCATCTACGAAATCCCGGAGGGAATTGAGATCGTGGCCGAGAAGCCGACCCTGTTGACTGTCCGAGGCATTGACAAGCAAAAAGTAGGTCAGGTAGCCGACACTATCAAGAGATTCCGCCGCCCGGATCCTTACAAGCAGAAAGGCATCCGGCTGGTGGGCGAGGTCCTGATCAAGAAAGAAAGAAAAGCGGGGGTGGCCGGTGCTTAAGTCAAAATCTGAAATCAAAAAACTCAGGAAGCAGAGAATCAGGAAAAGAATCAGGAAAAAATTGCGGGGAACTCCGGACCGACCCAGGGTGCTGGTGGTCAAGTCCAACCGTTACATTTATGCCCAGGTAATTGACGACCTGTCCGGTCGGGTTATCACCTCGGCCTCCACTCTGGAAAAGGAATTCCGGGAAAAGGCCAAGAATTTCAAGAATAAAGAAGCCTGTGCCCTTCTCGGTGCCGTTCTGGCCAGGAGGCTCAAGGAAAAAAATATCAACAGCATTGTTCTGGACCGTGGCCTCTATCCCTACCACGGCCGGGTTAAGGTTCTGGCTGAAGCCTTAAGGGCTGAAGGCCTGGCTTTTTAACCGATTAAGGAGGAATGAGCGTGGAACACGAAGAATTAGAAAAGCTGGAAGAAGTTGTCGGCTCCGAACTTGAGCTGAAAGACCAGGTCATCTCCATCAGAAGAGTTACCAAGGTGGTCAAGGGCGGCAAGAACCTCAGCTTCTCGGCTCTGGTGGCCGTCGGCAACGAAAGCGGCCGGGTAGGCATCGGTCTGGGCAAGGCCCGCGAGGTTCCCCAGGCTATTGCTAAAGCAGTCGAAGATGCCAAAAAGCATATGATCGAGGTGCCCCTGGCCGGCACGACCATTCCTCACATGATTAAAGGGGAGTCCGACGCCGGGATTGTCGTCCTCAGGCCAGCCTCCCGTGGAACCGGCGTTATCGCCGGTGGCGCCGTCCGGGTCATCCTGCAGCTGGCCGGGGTCAAGGATATACTGACCAAGTCCATCCGCAGTGGTAACCCGATTACCGTGGCTCAGGCTACCATCGATGCCTTGAAAAAGCTCAAAAGACCGGAGGAGGTTTCCAAGCTGAGGGGCAGGGAAACCGAGAAAACCAAGTAATAAGGTGAGGCCATGATGAAGAAAGAGAAATACCTGAAGATAAAACTGGTACGAAGCCTAATCAGCCATCCCCGGAAACACCGCCTGGTGGCCTATGGACTCGGGCTGAGAAAGTTAAATTCCCAGGTAATCAGAAAAGATGGCCCTGAGATCCGGGGAATGATAAGGAAGATTTCTCATTTGCTCGAAGTAGAGGAGATAGATAAGCCATGAACCTCAGTAAATTGAAACCAGCACAGGGTGCCAGGAAAAGTGACAAGAGACGGGGCCGCGGTCCTGGTTCCGGCCTGGGCAAGACCGCTGGCCGCGGACATAAAGGCCAGCTGGCCGGGGCCGGTTATAAGAGAAAATGGGGCTTCGAAGGCGGTCAGATGCCCCTGCATCGCCGTCTGCCGAAACGGGGCTTCAACAATAAATTCAGAGTCGAATATACCGAGGTCAATCTGGACCGGCTGGATAAGCTGCCGGGGGCTGAAATCGGCTTGAAAGAAATGGTGGAATACCGGCTGATCCATAGCGAGTCGGAACTGGTAAAAGTTCTGGGCAGAGGCAACCTGTCTTCTCCCAAAACCATACAGGCTCATGCTTTCTCTCAATCAGCTGTCAAGAAGATTGAAGAAAGCGGAGGCAAAGCCATCACTATCGGGAAGGAATAATGTTAGAAAGCATCCGTAACATCTTCAGCATTCCTGACCTGAGAAAAAGGGTGATTTTCACCCTTCTTCTTCTGGCTGTTTACCGTATCGGAGCCCAGATTCCCAACCCGGGAGTCAGTGCGGCCGCTCTGGCTGAGTTCTGGCAGACCCAGAAGGGTTCAATCCTGGGTTTCTATGACCTGTTCTCCGGACGAGCCATGTCCAGGATGACCATCTTTGCCCTGGGTATCATGCCCTACATCAGCGCCTCGATTATCCTGCAGCTGCTGACCGTGGTCTGGCCCTACCTGGAAAGACTATCCAAGGAAGGGGAGCTCGGCCGGAAGAAGATAACCCAGTATACCCGTTACGGAACCCTGGTCATCTGCTTGATTCAGTCGTTCGGTATAGCCATTTTTCTGGAAAGCCTGACCAGCCCCACCGGAGCCCGGATTGTGCCCAGCCCTGGCTGGGGTTTCCGGTTGCTGACCATGCTGACCCTGACCACCGGCACGACTTTCATCATGTGGCTGGGAGAACAGATCTCGGAACGCGGAATCGGTAACGGCATTTCGCTGATTATCTTTGCAGG
>DMVN01000026.1 GCA_003476685.1 Acidobacteriota bacterium
CTGGCTGTTGCGGCTGTAATTTTCCAGGAGGTGCTTCCCGATTAGCAACGGCACTTCCAATGAAATCCATTCCCTGGCGTGATGGCATCCGATAAGGGCTACCCCGGGTTCATCTTCGGCCAGGCCGGGCTGGTCGCTGATTTTCAGGGCGTAGATATTCCTGTTTTCCAGGCTCCGGCCGATTACATAAAGCCTGGCCAGGGCGGGGTAGGAGGCAGCCAGGGTTTTTAATTCGGAGGCCAGCTCCTGGTAAGAATGGTAGGCCCCGTTGAGCCCACCCTGGGGACGGAGCCACTGTCGCCAGCCGGGCGCTGACGGGGTCAGGAAACGGCTCGTTTCCAGGGAGAAGGAATAGCCGGCCTGTTTGATGGCTTCCAGGTACTTTTTTTCGACCAGTAAATAAATTTTCTGCCCGTCGTCCAGCAGCGGGTCCAGCGGGAAGCTGAGCCTGAGGGTTTGCAAATCCGTATTCCGGTCAAGGGCGATGACTTCCATCGGGGCCGAGGGTGAGAGGTCGGCCTCCGTCAGGGACAGCCAGACCATCAGGCCTGAAATTATCAGAAGCAAAAGTCTTTGACGGTAATTGACCTTCTTTTTCATCTTATTCCCGCCTGATTTTTCCTGGGCCCGGGGTGGATATCCAGGGTGAGGGCTATTTTTTGCCGCTTGAGCTTCTGACCAGAGCCGCTTTCCAGCCCGATGGCGGTGGAGAAGCTCAGCCGGAAAATTTCGTTTCCGATTCCCGAGCCGAAAGTCAGGAAGACATAGGTGGATTTATGTTCAGCTATCGGTTGCTGGTCAACTGCCAGGCCCAGGAAATAGGCAGTGGACCAGGTGCGTCCGAGAAACAGGAGATTAGTTCTGTATTCCAGACCTGTCCCTACCCGGATGGTATTACGAAAGTCCCTGGCCTGTTCTTCCCCGAAATAGGTGAAGGAGTATTTTCTCCAGTTGAAGAAAACGGCTTCCAGGTAAGCTTCAAGGCTGCGGCTGATAACCAGCCGGCTGCCCAGCCCCAGAATCAGCGGTCTTCTAACCCGGTCTGAAGCCTGGCCCGTGGTCTCAATTTCGGTTAGGGCTGAGATATATTTAAGATAACTCTCGCCTTTAACCCGACGGGTATAAGGCGGGGTCAGGCTGAGCCCGAAAAATAATCGGTCGTTGAGGGAATAGCTTAATCCGGCCAGCATCCTGAAACCGGTAATCTTCTGGTAGCGGTAATCAATCATCTGGATTTCTTCCTGGAACCAGAACTCATCCAGGCTACGTTCTATGCGGCCGCGCTCATACACCAGGCTGACCCCCAGGCTTAAGTGCCGGTTTAACTGTCTGGCCAGGCTGAGGCCGTAGGAAGCCAGGTGACCGGTCTGCCAGATCTGGAGCTGGTTATAGACCTGCTGGTTGTAAACATAGCGGTATTCCAGGCCAGGGCGGCCGTAGTTCTCGCTCAGGGCGGCACCCAGGCCCAGGGTCCAGCGGCCGGTTCGATGGGAGAGGCCGACATGGTCAACCTGCCAGTTTCTGAATGTCAGATTGCCGGAGGTGGTCACCACACCGGTATTCACCAGCCAGTAGCGGAAGAGCTGGGTCTGGTTGAAGCTTGGAGTCAAGCTGAAGGAATTGGCCGGAAGCAGGCTGAGCAGGGCCGGATTGGCAAAGACAGCGTTGCTGGAACCGACCCGGGCTATCTGACAGAAGCCGGCCCCGAGGATGACGGCGGTTTCCGGTCCCAGAAAATTCCAGCTACCCAGCGGCGCCTCTTCGGTGTACTGACCGGGCCCGGCCTGGGCCAGACCGGCAGTGGCCAGGGTGAGTAATAAAATTATCAAAAGAAATATATTACCGGTCTTTTTTTTCATTGACGGCCCTGTTCGGGCCTTATTGTACCACCGGGGTCTTTATTTTTGAACCGGAAATGGGTATCATAGACAGGATTAAGGGTACGTTCATGTCTGATAGGGCAAGAAGAATCAAAATCAGGAGCATCGGGATTTACCTTCCCGAAAAGGTCCTGACCAACCAGGACCTGGAGAGGATGGTGGAAACTTCCGACGAGTGGATTACCACCAGAACCGGAATCAAGGAAAGACGGATTGCCTCGGACGACCAGGTGACTTCGGACCTGGGTGTGGCCGCGGCCCGGATGGCCCTGGAACGGGCCGGGCTGAAACCGGGTGACCTCGACCTGATCCTGGTGGCCACCAACACCCCTGATACCATTTTCCCGGCCACGGCCTGCTGGATTCAGAAGAAATTAGAGGCCAGAGAAATGCCAGCCTTTGACCTTCAGGCCGGCTGCACCGGTATGCTGTATGGACTGATCGTGGCCGAGGGACTGATTCTTAGCGGCACCTGCCGCCGGGTTCTGCTGGTGGGGGTAGATGTTCTGTCCCGCATCACCAACTGGCAGGACCGGACCACCTGTGTTCTTTTTGGTGATGGAGCCGGGGCCTTCATTCTGGAAGAAAGCAACGATGATTCCGGTTTGCTGTCTAAGTTCTGGGGGGCTGATGGCTCCTTGGGAGAACTGCTGATGTTGCCGGCCGGTGGTACTCTTCACCCGGCTGATGAACAGACTGTCAGAGACCGGCTACACTACATCTACATGAAGGGCAACGATGTTTTCAAGCACGCCGTTAAACGGATGGGAGAATCAGCGCTGGCTGCCCTGAAAGCTGCCGGGCTGGAAAAAGCCCAGGTTGATTACCTGATACCCCACCAGGCGAACCTGAGAATTATAGACGCCACCGGAGAAAGACTCGGTTTGGACAAAGACCGGGTGGTGGTCAATGTTGACAGGTACGGCAACATGTCGGTTGCCACCATTCCCGTGGCCCTCTATGAGCTGCAAGAAAGCGGGAAACTGCAGCCGGGGGAGATAATTGCCATGGTGGCTTTCGGAGCCGGGCTGACCTGGGCGGCAGCCATCTACCGCTGGTAGAAACGGCTTTTTTTCTCAAACGGGAAAAATTTTGCTGGGTGCCACAGAACCCGGCCCGGCACTATTCCTCTTCCAGGGCTTCAAATATCTTCAGCAAATCGTTCTTAGTCAGAAGGCCAACATGTTTGTATCGCAGCTGGCCCTTCCTGTCGATAAAAATAGAAGTGGGGATGTACTGGCCTGGCTTGAAGGCGGCCACGATTTCCTTGCCGACTAGGGCCACGGGATAATTAATCCCGGCTTTGTTGACAAAGGCCTGTAAATCGGCTTCTGGCAAATCATCAACCGAAAAGCCCAGTATCACCAGTCCCCGGTCCTTTAACTCCGAGTAAGCGGCGATAAAACCAGGAATTTCAGCCCGGCAGGGTGGACACCAGGTAGCCCAGAAATTAACCAGAATAATTTTGCCTTTCAGCGAAGCCAGGCTCAGTTCCTGGCCCTCAAGGCTGGTCACCTGGAAATCCGGGGCCGCTTCGGCTCCGGAGGCCGGTTGCAGCTTCAGATTCTCCACGGCAGTTTCTTTCTTGCAGGCCGGGCTTAGAGTCAGAAGCGCTATCATAATAAACACAGAAAAAAACACGGTTATTTTCATTTATTTTTTTCCTTTTCTTGAATTACCATTTCACAGGCCGCAGTTTTTCAGGATTTTGGCCCACCGCTCATCAACTTCTTTCTGAATCATCTCTATTTCTTCTTCCTTGAGATGGCGGAAGCGGCCCTGCAGCTTGAGGTATTCGGCTATAGGTTTCCTTTCTTTAACCTTCAGGTTAAGAGTCCATTTTTCCCCGTTTTCAATCTCAAAAAGCGGGAAATAGCCGGTCTGGACGGCCAGCCTGGCCAGCTTGATGGAATCTTCCGGACGGCTCTTCCAGCCGGCCGGGCAGGGGGCAAAGACGTGGATGAACCTGGTCCCCTTTATCTCCCTGGCCTTCTTAAATTTCTTGACCATGTCTTCGGGGTAGGCCACGCTGGCCGTGGCAATGTAGGGAATGCCATGGGCGGCCATGATACCAATGATGTCCTTTTTCCGCTCTTTCTTATAATGCTTGACCGGGGTGGTGGTAGTCCAGGCTCCGACCGGGGTGGCTGAGCTTCTCTGGATGCCGGTATTCATGTAGGCTTCGTT
>DMVN01000050.1 GCA_003476685.1 Acidobacteriota bacterium
ACGTGCTGCTGCTCGACGTCACCCCGCTGACCCTGGGCATTGAAACCCTGGGCGGCGTCTTTACCAAGATGATTCCGCGCAACACCACCATTCCCACCAGGAAGAGCGAAATCTTCACCACGGCCGCCGACAATCAGAACAGCGTTGAAATCCACATCCTGCAGGGTGAGCGCGAGATGGCCGCCTACAACCGGAGCCTTGGCCGCTTCCACCTGGACGGAATTCCACCGGCTCCCCGCGGCGTACCCAAGATTGAGGTGACCTTTGACATTGACGCCAACGGCATCCTGCACGTCTCGGCCAAGGACCTGGCCACCGGGCGACAGCAGGCTATCACCATCACCGGCCACAGCGGCCTGGACGAGAAGGAAATCGAGAAAATGGTCAAGGAAGCTGAGGCTCATGCGGCCGAAGATAAACGCCGCCGCGAAGTGATCGATGCCCGCAACCAGGCCGACCAGCTCATCTACAGCGTGGAAAAACTCCTCCGCGACAACCGCGACAAGATACCGGCAGCAGAAGTCACCCGGGCCGAGCAGGAAATCGCCAACACCAAAAAAGCCATGGACAGCGACAACCTGGAGACCATCCGAGGAGCGATAGAGTCTCTGGCCAGGGTCTCGCACCAGATCAGCGAGGTCCTTTACCGTCAGGCCGGAGCCCAGCAGCAGCAGTCCCAGGGTCAACCGGGCGGCGGCTATCAGAGCTACACCCAGAGCGGACCGGAAGACGGAGGCAGCAAGGGCAACGGCAAGGGCGAAGAGGAAGTCATCGACGCCGAAGTGGTTGACGACGACAAGCAACATTGAAAAAATAGGGCTGAAGGCTGAAGCTAAGGGCAGAAGGTAGAAAGCACAATGCCGATAACGGCCCGCAGCGAGCGAAGCGAAACGAGCTTAAAGCAGTCAGCGAAGCTCAGACAGCAGTCAGGCCGGAGCGGCTGTTCTGCCGGACAGGGATCGGGACCGACGGAACAGCCCCGGCTGAGACTGGGAGTAACGGAAGGCGAGGTTGGCCATGGCCAGGGATTATTACGAGATATTAGGGGTTCCGCGCACAGCCAGTCTGGCCGAAATCAAGAAGGCCTACCGCAAGCTGGCCCGCAAGTACCATCCTGACCTGAACCCTGGCGACAAGGCAGCTGAAGCCAAGTTCAAGGAAATCCAGGAAGCCTACTCAGTGCTGAGCGACCCCAAGAAGCGGGCTCAGTATGACCAGTTTGGCTTCGTGGGCGATTTCGGCCGCGGCCCGGGCGCCGGAGCTGGAGCCGGCCCGGGACAGGGTCCGTATGGCGGCGGGTTTGAAGGCTTCGATTTTTCCGAGTACGGCAGCTCTTCCTTCCGTGATTTATTCGAGAATCTGTTCGGTGGAATGGGTGTGGAGCAGCGCCGGGGCGGCCCGCAGCGCGGGGAAGACCTGAACTACTCCATGACCATAAGCTTCGCCGATGCCATAAACGGGGTCCAGACCAGGATCAAGCTAACGCGCCTGGTGCCCTGTCCGGTCTGCGGCGGCAGCGGCTTTGCCAGCCTGGGCGGAGAGCGGGTCTGTCCGGATTGCGGCGGGCGGGGCCGGAGCTTCGTCCAGAAGGGCTTCATGAAGTTTTCCACCACCTGCCCGACCTGTCTTGGTACTGGCCGGGTCAGCGGGCAAATCTGTAACAACTGCCATGGCCAAGGGCGGGTTCAGGGAAGCGAGACCATCACCGTCCGCATTCCCAAAGGCGTGGACAGCGGCTCCAAGGTCAGGGTGCCGGGCAAGGGCAACGCCGGAGTGAACGGCGGTCCGGCCGGCGACCTGTATATCAACCTGGAAGTAACGCCTCATCCTTTCTTCAAACGTGAAGGTTCCAATATTTACATCAAGGTGCCGATTACCGTGCCCGAAGCCACCCTCGGAGCCAAAATTGAGGTCCCGACCATCTACGGCGAGAAAAAGACCATTCGCATCCCGCCCGGCACCAAATCAGGGCAGAGATTCAGGCTTAAAGGCGAGGGCGCGCCAGTCTGCGGCCGCAGCAGCCGGGGCGATATGTACGTCGAGGTGACCATTGTCCCGCCCTCCAACGTTGACCAGAGGGTGCGGGAGCTGATGCGCGAGCTGGAGAAGTTCTACGAGACCGACCCCCGGAAAAACCTGGGCAGCTGAGGCCTGGCTGAGGCTGCCTGGGCCAGGGACGAAGGGTCGGTTGCTGGCGACCGGCTGAAGGAGGTTGAAGATGCCGAGAAGAAAGAAGAAAGTCGAAGAAGAAGGTCGGACCACCTGCGGTTATTACCACATAAGCGCCGTCGCCCGGATGTACAACATCCATCCGCAGACCCTGCGCCTTTACGAGCGGGAAGGACTGCTTAAGCCTTCAAGAAGCGAAGGCAACACCCGGCTCTATACCGAGGACGACCTGAGGCGGCTGGAGCTCATCCTGAATTTGATCCGCGACCTCGGAGTCAACCTGGCCGGGGTGGAAGTTGTCCTGAACATGCGGGAGAAGATGAAGCAGATTGAAAACCAGGTCAACGAGCTTTTAGAATACATCAAGCAGGAGTTCTTCAAGGGGCGTGAAGAGGAGTTTGAAGCTAAGAAGCGCAGCCTGGTCCACGTCCCCGTGGGCAAGCCAATGCCGGTGGAACGGGCCGAAGAGGAGCCCAACCGGAATTCCAAGAAGTAACCCGGCAATTATTTTTTTATAATGGCCGTTTCTTCCTCCTTTATGGCTTAGATTCTGGGGTTATTTTATCGGTCAGTATCGGTTAGTACTGGGGACGCTCAGAATTTTTATTATGGTTCTTGGCCAGGAAGAAATTTTTTTGGAAAGCTATCATATGAACATCTATTCATATATTTAGGCTTCTATGGTGTTAATTACGCCCAGAATTTCTTTATTTGTTATTGGCTTAATTATTTACGGCGGAGTTCCATAGCAAGGTAAAGGCCCGCTTAGTCTTTCATTTTCCTTCTTTATTATACTGTGGATTATTCTCTTTACCTTGTCTTTATCTTGCGATACTTCTGCTTCCTCTATAATTCGGCGGCTATCTTTTAAGGCTGCTCATTTCCCCTGGCTTTTCTTTCTCGATTTTTTTATTTATCTTTCAATTTCTTTTTCTCTTTCTCTTCATCTTCTTATTCCTCTTATTCCCCTTACCCTATTCCCTCTCCATACTTGCTCTTCTTGATCTCATTTACTTCTGATCTTATTAAGCCAGCTGTCCCTTGGCTTTGTCGTCCCCGGGCCGGCCGCCTCATTTCTTATCTTAACCGTCCCGCCACCACCCGAAACCCTTTAGCCCCGCTATTCGTTATTTATCATGAGTGAGACCTGCTATCGTTCGTGGCTGGAAATGAATTGCGAAAAATATTAAAATTATTATGAAATCGGCCGACAAACAATAAGGGTAAAAGCTCGGGTTCAGGTTTTTTCATGAAATACCTGGATTATTTGGAATCGCGAAACATCAAGCTCTACCTGGAGGAGATTTCTAAAATCCCGCCTATCACCGAGGAAGAAGAAAAGCAGCTCGGCCAGAAAATCAAGCAGGGCGACCCCGAGGCCATCAAGCGCCTGGTCGAGGGCAACCTGCGTTTTGTCGTCTCCTACGTCAAGAAATACCAGGGGATGGGATTGAGCCTGCTGGACCTGATTAACGAAGGCAACCTGGGGCTGGTGGAAGCGGCCCAGCGCTTCGACCCCGACCGCAACGTCAAGTTCATCTCCTATGCTGTCTGGTGGATCAGGCAGGCCATCGTCCACGCCCTGTCCCAGGCCTCCCATTCCTACAACCTGCCGCAGAAGGTCTCGGACAAGATTTCCCGGATGAACAAGGAGAGGGAGAACCTCAAAAAAGAGCTTGGCCGCGACCCGAGCCGCGAGGAGCTGGCCGAGCGCCTCAAGCTGACGCCCGAGGAAGTGGCCGACCTGGAGCTCATCCAGGAACGGGGCTTTTCCCTCAGCGATAAAATCAGCGAGGACGAGGACCTGGAGGTTGAAGACCGGCTGTCGGACGAACTCGAGCCCTCGGTTGAGTACCAACTCATCAAAAACTCCATCGAGCAGCAGATTCGTGAAATCCTCAACGAGCTGGATGAACGCGAAGCTCTTGTGCTAAAATTACGCTTTGGTATCGACAGCGACGAGCCGATGACCCTGCAGGAAATCGGCGACCGCCTCGGGCTGACCCGGGAGCGGATCAGGCAGATTGAACAGCGGGCCATGCGCAAGCTGGCCAGGTCGCAGAAACTGAAACAGTTGAGAGGTTACCTGAATTGACCGAAGAAAAGGTTTGTCCGGTTTGCCAGGGCACGGGCTGGGTGGTCAAGCAGACCGATAAGGGCCCGGTGGCCCGGCGGTGCCAGTGCTTCAGCGAGCAGCAGGCCATGCTCCTGCTGAGACAGGCCCGCATACCTAAACGCTACGAAGTCTGCACCCTCGATAACTACGAAGTTCACCATCCAACTCAGGGTGATGCCCTGAAGATTTCCAAGAAGTTTGTCAAGAATTACCCGGCTCAGGAAGTGGGTCTGCTCTACATCGGTCCCTGCGGAGTGGGGAAGACCCACCTGGCCGTGGCCGTGATAAGGGAGCTGATACTGAAGAAAGGTGCCTACTGCCTTTTTTACGATTTCCGGGAGCTCATCCGCGATATCCAGAACAGCTACACGCCGGATTCAGAAGTGAGCGAGACCGACATTCTGGCGCCGGTTTTTAACTGCGAGGTCCTGGTGCTGGACGAGCTGGGGGCCAAGCGGCCGACGGCCTGGGTGGAAGAAACTATTTTTTACATCATAAATTACCGCTACAACCAGAAGCGGATGACAATTTTCACCTCAAACTACCTGGATATTGAGGAAGAGCCCGACCGCAGGGAAGCTTATTACAAGAAGGGCGACGAGACGCTGGTGGACAGGATCGGGGTGCGGCTGAGGTCGCGGCTCTACGAGATGTGCAAGGTGGTGAATATTGCCGGCGAGGATTACCGCAAGGTGGCCAAGCAGGCCAGCTACCGCTTCTGATCGGCTTTTTTTTACCACGAATGCCCTTAAATTTGGCCCTTAAAGCTCACCCTTAAATCAAGAAACCTTCAATCTTATATTTTCTTGGCGGCAATATCTTACCGGTAAAAATATCCAGGCCAATTCATTCCCGCAAATTTAGGTGAAAATATAGCTCTCTTGCTTTCAGCCGTCGTCAGCAAAATTTATTCGTCCCGGTCACCTTTTTTCCTTGACGTTCTTTCCTTCCTCAATTAGACTGGCCTCAAGGCCGCAGAGGGAAAATAGGGGATTTCCGGAAAAGGCGATTTTTCAGCCAGAAACCGGTTTTCTTCTGAAGCCTGAATATATAAAGGAGATAAGAAACATGGAAACGGGAAAAATTTTGACTATAGAATATTTTCATGGGTCTAAGTTCGGGAACGGGGTCAGGGTGGCTGAAGAATTCAAAAGGTTGATGAGGGAGAAGGGCGTGGCGGTGAATATCCACCATGTCGGTGAAGCGAAACCGAAGGCTCTGCCGCCGGCCGACCTTTATATCTTCAGCTCACCGGGGCGGATGGGCAGACCCAGGGGTTGCGTGAGGCGATTCTTGAAGAAAATGAAACTCCCGGCCGGGACAAAATACGCCTTGTTAACCACAGAAGGTGCCCCACGACCGGATAAAAAGACCGGTCGCATGCCGACGGAAGAAGAGATAGCCAAATGGCAGAAGGTTCGGCCAAAGATGGACGAAATCCTTCAGGCTAAGGGGTTGGTCAAAGTTGCTGAGGAAAAGGTTTACGTGACCGGGATGAAGGGCCCCCTTGAGGAAGGCTGGCAGGCCAAAGTCGCCGCCTTCACCTCTCAGCTCCCGATTATTTAATGATATGTTGTCTTTTCGGTTGATTGAATATATCTGGGGCGCATTGTCTGAAGTGTAGGTAGGGTAATTTCGGCCCCATTTTTTCGGTCTCCGCCTGAACCCAAATGCAGCCGAACTCCGGCCTTTCTTGCTTATGCCAAAGTTGTGACGTTGCGTTTTATGAAAGTCTTTATTTCTTATTGATCCGGATAAAACCTTCAAGAAGCTTTTAAGACCTCTTCGCGTCCTAAGGACTTTATTATCCATATTTGTTTCTTATTAACGACAGATGTTGAAAAACCTGCTGAATTTTGTTATAAATAGAGAGCCTGCTCCTCGGTAGCTCAATCGGCAGAGCGGGTGGCTGTGGCTATCGCAGCTTCCACGGGAAACCGTGGTTGAAAAACCGGGTGAATTCAGGGAAGCCTGCCCTCCGCCGGTGGCGGAGAATGGTAACCCTGAGCCAAGCCCTGAGCAA
>DMVN01000103.1 GCA_003476685.1 Acidobacteriota bacterium
CGGCCGCGCTGGTAGCCGTGGGCCGTGTCGAGGTGGACCAGACCCGAATCCAGGGCGGCCCGGACGAGTTCGGGGTTATCGGAATTCATCACGCCCATAGAGACCACGGGCAAGACAACGCCGGTCCGTCCCAGTGTCCGGTAGATGAAACCTTCGCGTCGGCCGCCGGGAGGCTGCGGTCCAGAAGCGGTGGTAGACTGTTTTTTGGCCTCCTGCTTTTGCTTTTTATCGTCAGCCAGCAACAGGCCAGCCGCACCGGTGGTAACCAGGCCGGTTAAACCGACCCTTAAAAAATCGCGCCGGTTAAGGGCAGACTTCTTCATGCTGTCCTCCTTGCTTTTTATCCAGCTTACCCTATTAACCAACCCCCGTCAAGAAAGAGGGGACACCTGCAGGTGTCCCCTCTTTGCCTCCTTCTCGCCAATTTTTCTTGAGGAAATCGCCCGGCCAAAACTGGGGACACCTACAAGTGTCCCCGGCTGGCTATTGCTGTTTTATGTCCTGGGTCAGATACATTAGTGACACTTGAACCTTTTGAGTGATATTAAACCTTAAGCCCCGTCCCAATGAGAGATTTTTCAGTTTTCTTCTTATGCCAGGTTAGGCCCATGACCACCGGGCTCAACCAAGAGAGCGCCCGATTGCCAAAGAATCTTAGGCCAAATTGTCAATAATGTCCTGAACCTATACAATTTATTGTAAATATCAGGAAATAAGTTTATCCTGATTTTCGAAGGAGAGCCGATGATGTTTACCCGGTCATCTGAAAAATTAAAGAACTTGTCGTTTAAATCTCACCATTATCCCTTATTGAAATTAATATTCTCTTCCCTGCTCATTGCCTCAATCTTCTTCCTTCAGTTCGGCTGTGCCCGAAAACCGGAGCCAGCCGACCTCATCATCACCGGAGCGAAGATTTACACCGTCAACCCGTCGCAACCCTGGGCCGAAGCCGTAGCCGTTAAAGGCGAGCAGATTGTTTTTGTGGGTTCGGACAGACAGGCCAGAAAATACGCCTGTCCCTCGACAAAAATCATCCAGGCCGGCGGCCGGCTGCTGCTACCCGGTTTTCAGGACAGCCACGTCCATTTTGTCAGTGGCTCGCTTAACCTCAACCGGATCGACCTGGTCGGCACCCGGAATGTGGAACAAATCCAGGACCGCATCCGGCAGTTTGCTGCCGCTCACCCTGAGCTGCCCTGGATTCAGGGCCGGGGCTGGATGTACTCGGCTTTTCCCGGCAACATGCCGCACAAAAAATTCCTGGATGAAGTAGTGCCCGACCGGCCGGCCATCATGCGTTGCGCCGACGGCCATACCAGCTGGGTAAACAGCCGGGCCCTGGCCCTGGCTGGCATTAACCGCCGTACCCCCGACCCGCCAGACGGCAAAATCGTCCGCGACGAGAAGGGCGAGCCGACCGGAGCCCTGCTGGAAGGCGCCAGCGGCCTGGTCAGCCGTCTCATTCCCGAGCCCACCCGCGAAGAAAGGCTGGCCGCCCTGCGCACCGGGTTTCAGGAGGCCGCCCGCTGGGGTGTAACCTGCGCCCACGGCCTCGGCGGTGAATTCGAAGACCTGGAGCTTTTAGACCAGCTCCGCCAGGAAGGGGCTCAGACCCTTCGCCTGGTGGTGACCATGTGGGTTGACGAGCCCGGGCCGAAAGAGCAAGACTTCCAGGTTTACGAAAAAGCCCGAGCCAAATATAACGATAACTGGCTGGCGGTGCGCGGCGTCAAGCTGATGCTGGACGGGGTCATTGACTCCGGCACCGGGGCCATGCTCGACCCCTATGAAGAAATGAAAGGAAACAAGGGCAAGCTTTTCTGGGAGCCGGATGATTATGTCAAAGCAGTTATGGAATTCAGCCGCCGCGGCATCCAGGTCTCCACCCACTCCATCGGCGACCTGGCCATACGCTTGACGCTCGACGCCTACGAACAGGCGCTCAAAGAAAGCGGCCACCCGGAACTCAGGCACAAGATCGAGCACGTCGAATGCGTGGCCGCCGCTGATTTTCCGCGCTTCAACCACCCGGGAATCATCGCCAGCTTCCAGCCGCTCCATGCCGACCCGGACCCGGTCTGGATGGCGGCCTGGATTAAGAACGTTGGCCCGGAGCGCGAGCAGCGGGCTTTCCCCTGGAAATCAATCCTCAAGGCTGGAGGCCACCTGGCTTTTGGCAGCGACTGGCCGGTGGTGACCATCAATCCCTGGCCTGGCTTGCAGATGGCCGTAACCAGGGAAGACTGGGAAGGAAAGCCAGCCGGTGGCTGGATTCCCGGCGAGAAACTGACTCTCGAAGAAGCCATCCAGGCCTATACCCTGGGCGGCGCTTATGCCCTGAATGAGGAACACCGGCGAGGCTCGGTTGAACCCGGCAAGCTGGCCGACATGATTCTTCTTTCCCAGAACATTTTTGAAATCCCGGTCAGCCAGATTCGCCATACCACCTCGGTCCTGACCGTGGTTGGCGGCCGGATCATGTATGAATCTGAAAAATAGCATTTCAGAGTTTAAGCGGGCATAGGAAGACCCTTTTAATAATAGCCGGCAGCGAGCTCCCTTTCAGATATCCCGCTCGTCAGCGTGAAATTTGTGAAGCAGGCGATGAACCACAGGAGCCAGGATAATGCCCATCAAAGCGATAAAAACCAGCCCGCTGAAGAGGGCATACATCGAAGCAAAGAGTTTGGCCCCATCTGATTTGAGCGGGTTATAGGGCCCCATGCCTCCCAGGATCATAGAAGCCTCATACAGCGAGTCCACCCAGCTCAGGCCGGCTATCCAGTGGTAGCCGGCTACACCCAGGAATAGAGCCAGGACAATTAGCATCAAAGCCAAACCAACATGGACGAAAATTCTTCTGAGGAAAACCTGTCTGGGAGCTAACTGTTGATGCTTCTTTTCAAACATGACTTCTCTCCTTCAATCTAAGTTCTTATGCAGCCGCAGGTGAATTCATTTTATGGCATCTATCAAAATTAATAAATGTACAAAAAATGGCCTCTTATTTGCCCATACCCCACCAAGATTAAAGTAAATAGCTCAGACCGAACCGGAGTTGGACATATTGGCTTGACGGTGGTGTTAATGATCGCGACCAGAGTCAGGAGAAAAATCGGAAAAATGTAGGGTGTCCTGATTTTTTCGATTTTTTCGGGCGAGGGAGGCAAAGATGCCCAGGAAGTTCAGCCCAGCAAAGACGGTCAGCGTCAGCCGCAAGCTCTTCACGAACAGCGGGTAATTTTCTGGCACTATCCGGACATTCCCCATGACCACCGAGATGATCATCATGGTCAGGCCCAGGCTGAACATCTGCCCGACCATCCTCATGGTGGCCAGCGTGGCCGAAGCCACCCCGTAATTTTTAGGCTCAACTGAGCCCATGATGGCATTGGTATTGGGCGAGGAGAACAAACCGAACCCCGTCCCCAGAAAAACCAATCCCAGCACCACCCAGAGTAAAGGCGTTTCCAGGTTGAGGAAAGACAACGCCACCAGCCCAACCACCGTCAAGCCCATTCCGGCCGAGGCCAGGATTCGCGGCTCAACCCGGTCAGAAGCCCTGCCCGCTGCCGGTGAGCATAAGGCTTGCACCGCCGGCTGGGCTACCAGCACCAGCCCGGCTGTCCGGGGTGAAAAACCATGGATGTACTGCAGGTACAAACTCAACAGGTAACTGACGGCAAAAGTGGAACTGTAGTTTATCAAAGCCGCCAGGTTGGAAAAGGCAAACGTCCGGTTTTTCTTGAAAAGCGCCGTGTCCAGCACCGGCTGCGGCTGCCGGCCTTCAAAAAATAAAAACAGGACCAGCAGGGCAATCCCGGCCGCCGCCAACCCGAAGCCATAAGCTGCCGGCCACCTGGAAAAACCGAGCATGAAACAGACCAGTCCCAGGCCATAAATCGCCGACCCCTTGACATCGAAGCCGGCCAGGCTCTTTTCCTGAGGAGACGGGACATGGCGGTAAGCCCTGGTCACCAGGGACAGGGCCAGCAGCCCTGGAACCAGGGAGAAGAAAAAGACGCTGCGCCAGCCGAAATAATGAACCAGCAGCCCGCCCAGCACCGGTCCCAATGACAGCCCGGTATAGGTGGCCGCGGTGTTTATCCCCAGCACCCGCCCCCGATTCTCCGGCGGAAAATGCGAAGTCAGAAGGGCAATGCTGGTGGCAAAAATCATGGCTCCGCCCGCTCCCTGGATTAGACGGAAAACAATCAACGACCCGCCAGAAAAAGCCAGCCCGCTGAACAGCGTTCCGGCCAGAAAGACACTGATCCCGGCAACAAAAATTTGCCGGCGGCCGACCATATCCGCCAGCCGGCCCACCGGAACCAGAAATATGGCCGTGGTCAGCAGGTAAGCGGTCACCGTCCAGCCCAGGGTGACCGCACTCAGCTCAAAAGCCCTGGCCACAGCGGGCAGGGCCAGGTTGGTGGCCGAACCCATAAAAGGCGTCAGGAAGGAAGCCAGGGTTGAGGCCAGCAGGATGAATTTTTGTTGTCGGTCGAGTTTCATGCGCGTTGTTAAGCCAGGTTGCCCAGTCCTCCTTCAGTTCTCATCGAATTAACTAAAAATACAATATCACAGCCAATCAATCAAATAGCAAACTGAGGCCCAATAGAGATGGCCCATGGTCTCACCAAGGTCAGCCCCAACCTCTTCATTTTTTCAATCCCTGAGCTATAATGATTCTGTAAGACCTGACCTGCCGGGAGAAAGGGCAATGGTGATCGCAGAATTTTCTATCTTTCCGACTTCTGAAGGCTCTTCTGTCAGCCGCTACGTAAAAGAAGTAATAAAAGTTATAGAAAATTCCGGGCTGCGCTCCGAAACCGGGGCCATGTCCACCACCATCGAAGCCCCGGACCTCACTTCCATCCTGAAGGTGGTCTCGGAATGTCACCGGGTACTGCTGGAAATGGGCGCCCGGCGCATTCATATTGACCTCAAGGTCGACCATCGCCTGGACAAGGAGGCCACCATCGACAGCAAGCTCAGGGCCCTGGGCAAGAGATAAACCGCATAAAAATTAATTCACCGGGAAGGGAGGTTATCATGGTTCACATCAAAGATGAAGGTTTTTCTCCGAATGCCATAAAAATCTTGAGAACCCGTTACTTCATGAAAAATGAAAAAGGCGAGCTTATTGATAAGAAGCCATCCGACCTCTTTCGCCGGGTAGCCGATTACATCGCTTCCGCTGAGAGCAAACCGGCTGAGCGCCAGAAATGGGCCGACAGGTTCTTTGAGGTGATGATGGCCCGCGACTTTCTGCCCAACAGCCCCACTCTGACCGGGGCCGGCCGCGACATGTGCCTGAGCGCCTGCTTCGTTTTGCCCATAGAAGATTCCATGGAATCGATTTTCGAGACAGTCAAGAACGCCGCCCTGGTGCACAAGGAAGGCGGCGGTACCGGGTTCGATTTCAGTAACCTCCGGCCGAAGGGTAGCTTCGTCCACAAGACTCAGGGCGTGGCTTCGGGCCCGGTCTCCTTCCTGAAGGTCATCGATGCCGCCACCGAAGCCGTCAAGCAGGGCGGCACTCGCCGCGGAGCCAACATCGGCATCCTGCGGGTTGACCACCCGGACATCGAAGAATTNNCTCGGTGGCCATCACCGACGAATTCATGCAGGCCCTGAAGCACGACGGCTATTACTGGATTTATAATCCCTACCTCAAGAAAAAAACCGTCCGGAAAAAAGCCCGCGACATCTTCAAGCTGATAGTGGAATCAGCCTGGGCCTCGGGCGACCCCGGGTTGATTTTCATAGACCGCATCAACCACTCCAACCCCACCCGCGAGCTGGGACCGATCACCGCC
>DMVN01000045.1 GCA_003476685.1 Acidobacteriota bacterium
ACCATAGTTCAAATAGGCAAGAGCAGCATCTCGGCCGATGATTATTTCCAGGTCTTAAGGCAGAGAGTGGAAGCCATGAAGAAAGACTATCCCGACCTCAAACCCAACCTGCTGCGGCAGCTGAACCTGCCCCAGCAGATCCTGGAACAGATGATCCAGCAGCAGCTGCTGCTTCACCTGGCCAGGAAAAAGGGCCTGAAAGCCACCGACCGCGAACTCCAGGAAAAAATAATGAGCTTTCCCGTTTTCCAGAGGGAAGGGAAATTCGTAGGCTTTGAAGAATACAAGAGAATTCTGGACTGGAATCATGTGCCGGTGCAGAAATTCGAAGACAGCCTGCGGGATGACATCCTGATCAACAAAATCTACCAGCTGCTGACAGCCGGCGTGGCCGTGACTGAGGACGAGGTCTGGGAAAACTACCGCACCCAGAACGAAACGGTCAAAATCGAATACCTGGTGGCTTCACCCGATAAAATTGAGCTGCAGGCCGCCCCCACCGAGGAAGAGGTCAAGAATTACTTTGAGAAAAATAAGGACCGGTACCGGGTGCCGGAAAAGCGGGAAGGTCAGATGGTTTTCCTGAAAACCGAAGACCTGAAAAAAGAAATCACCGTTTCTGATTCTGAAATAGAAAAATATTACCGAGAAAATCTCAGCCAGTTTAAGGAACCGGCCAAAATCAAAGTCAGCCGGATTTACCTGACCTACACCGAAGCCGACAAGCAACCAATGCTCGACCTGGGCAATAACCTCAAGGCCCGGCTGGCGGCGGGAGAAGACTTCGCCCGGCTGGCGGCCCAGTATTCCAAAGACGATAAGGCCAGGGCCGGCGGAGACTGGGGCTATTATGAATGGCAAAATTTCACCCCAGAAGAAATCAAGACCATCAACCAGCTGGAAGCCGGCCAGACTTCCGACCCCCTGGACCTGGGCTACGCCGTTTCCATACTGAAGGTTACCGACAAGATGCCTGAAATTACCAGGTCTCTGGCCGAAGTCAAGGCGATGATCCAGAATAGTCTGCTGGAACAGAAAGCCCGGAATCAGGCTTCGGACCGGATGGAAAAGCTGGCCAGAGTGGCCAGGAAGACCAGGAATCTGGAGCAGGCCGCCCGGCGCGAGGGTTTGACCACCCAGACCACCGGACTTCTCAAGAAAGGCGACCCGCTCCCCGGAATCGATACTTCCGGTTTCATCAGTCAGAACCTGTTTGAGCTAAAGGAAAAAGAAATCTCCTCCCCCATTTTTACCTACGAGGGGGTGGCTCTGGCCCAGCTGGTAAAAATTGAGCCCGAACACCCGGCTTCTCTGGAAGAAGTTAAGGACCAGGTCCAGTCTGACCTGATCAGCGAGCTGAAGAAAGAAAGGCTTAAAGAAAAGCTGACTTCCCTGAAGTACGCTCAAGCTGCCAACTGGGAAGAGTTTGCCAAGAATAACGGGCTGGAATACAAGCGGGCCGAAACCCACAAGCGTGGCCAGTACCTGAGCCTGATTGACGACACCACCGAACTGGATAAGCTGGTCTTCAGCCTGCCCCTCAACCAACCGAGCGAACCCTTCGAAACCAGCGGTGGCTATGCCGTGGTCCGGGCGCTGGAAAGAAAAGAAGTTACCCGGGAAGATTTTGCCCAGGTCAGGGCCCAGGAAATGGCCGCCCTGCTCAACCAATCGCGGGAGATGTTCCTCTACAGCTACCTGCAGAAAGTCCGGCAGGACCTGAAGGTCAAGGTCAACTACAACCTGTTCAACCGGGTCACCGACGAGCTGCTGGGAAGGTTTGGCGAATAACCCTCTTTTTAATAAATTAAATTTAATTATTTAAGGAGGGCAAATGGAGACTGCCAAAAAATCCCTGCCGCCTGAAGCCTACCGCGAGCTGGCCCCCGGCGAAAAATACACGCCGCTGGTTCCGGCCGAGAAGCTCATCCCAGAAGTTACCACCCGTTCGGTGCTCTGGGGCCTGTTCATGGCTCTGTTTTTCACCTTTTCCATGGCCTACCTGGGCCTCAAGGTCGGCACCGTGCCCGAAGCAGCCATACCCATTGCTATCCTGGCTGTGGGTCTGGGCTACACCTACTCCCGCAAGAACACTATCCTGGAGAATGTCATCATCCAGTCAATAGGCGCCGCTTCCGGAGCCCTGGTGGCCGGAGCTATTTTCACCATACCGGCGCTGTTTATCATCGGGCTGCCGATTGACATCTTCAAGATTTTCCTGTCGACCTTCCTGGGGGGCTGCCTGGGCATCCTGTTCCTGATTCCGCTGCGCCGCTATTTCTGCGCCGAGCAGCACGGCAAGCTGCCCTTCCCGGAAGCCACCGCCACCACCGAAATCCTGGTTTCGGGTGAGGGGGGTGGGGACCAGGCCAAGCCGCTCATCCTGGGAGTCATAATCTCCGGAATTTATGAATTCCTGGCCATCGGAGTCCGGCTGTGGAATGAAGTCATCACCTTCCGTTTTCTGCCCTTTATGGACCGGCTGGCTGAAAAGAGCCGCATGGTGCTGAAGATAGATGCCCTGTCAGCCTTCCTGGGTCTGGGTTATGTTATCGGCCTGCGCTACAACGCCATCATCGTGGCCGGCGGACTCCTGTCTCATTTTGGTTTCATCCCGGTCATCTGGTTTCTGGGCCAGCACTTCACCGAAGCCATCTACCCGGGGAAGATTCCCATAGCCCAGATGAGCGAAGTCCAGATTTTTACCACCTACGTCCGCTACATAGGCATCGGGGCCATCTTCATGGCCGGGGTGCTGGGCATAATCAAGTCCCTGCCGATCATGGCCCGGGCTTTTTCGCTCGGTTTCAAAGAAATCTTAAAGGGCAAGCAGCATTCAACTGAAACCATCCGCACCGACCGCGACCTCAAGATGTCCACCATCATCATCGGCCTTCTGGTTACAGCGGTGGCCATCTTCTTTTACTTCCTCTGGATTTCCAACCTGAAATATGCCCTGATCGGAGTGGTCATCTGCCTGGTGCTGTCCTTTCTTTTCACCACGGTGGCCGCTACGGCCATTGCCATTGTCGGCACCAACCCGGTTTCCGGCATGACCCTGATTACCCTGATCCTGTCCAGCGTCATCCTGATAGGCGCCGGGCTATC
>DMVN01000178.1 GCA_003476685.1 Acidobacteriota bacterium
GTCGATGCCGTCCGGGTTGGCCGAGGGCACCAGCAGCAGGATGACCTGGTTGAGGATGTTTTTTATTTCGGGCGAATTATCGCTGGCCAGGCGGTAAGCCAGTTCCATTGACATCTGGGAAGCAGCGATTTCGGTGGAGTGAATGGAACAACTTATGTAAACGACAGCTTTGCCTTCTTTAATCAGGTGGGCTCTCTCTCCCGGGCTGAGCCCGCGGGGGTCGTGCAGCCTCTCCTGAATTTTTCGGTATTTTTCCAGTTCCGGCATGTTTTCTTCGGCGGTGATAATGGCCAGGATGAGCGGCCGGCCGAGGGTAGTCTGGCCCAGCTCGACCACTTTAACCCGGTCGGAAACTTCATCCAGCAGCCGGAAATAAGCGGTGATCTGGCTCCAGTTGGCCAGCTTGAAGTCCTGACCTGGCTGGAACCCGAGGTGTTTTTCAGGCGGAGTGATTTCAGCCCGAAGTAGCCCAGGGGCAATCAAAAAGAGTGCCAGGCAGAATGAAATTAATAAGACGCCGTTGGCCGCGAAGCGGGATGGGTTTTTCCGGCGCGAGGCTTGACTAAATCTCATGAGCGGCTCCTTGGTTTAAGCTTAAGACAAAAAATATATATTTTTCCGGGGTTTTAATTCAAATACAAAATTAGTGCCGGCCAGGGCTCAGGCTGCCTCGTTTACCAGCTCCAGCTTCTTGAACCGGGCCAGCATCCTGAGTTCCCGGCTCAGGTTTCCGTAGCAGGTGACCCGGTGTAACCCATGCGACCAGTTCTGCCAGAGTTTTTCCAGGCTGCCATCAACCCGGACGGCGATTTTGGTGCGGCAGCCCCGGTCGTCTTCCAGGCGAACCGGGGTGTCCACAATTTCACCGGTGAAATAAAGCATCTGATTGGTGCCGACAATTATGGCCTGGGTTACTTTCTCTCCCTGCCTCATCTGCACCTGGGGCACCACGCCTTCTTCCCGTTCCATAACCGTCCTTAATTTAAAAGGATGCCCGGGCTTTCCCGGGCCATCCATGTTGACCGTGCCCAGGCAGTGAGCCAGGATTATATAATTCTGACCTTCATCCACTGTCGGGTCGCTGATAAAACCTGGTTTTCCGGAAAGCCCCTGGAGAATTATGTGGGTCACAGCCGAGCGCAGGTCCGATTCGCAGATACCGCCCAGGCCGTGGTTGTTAAGCCGGCAGAAGCCGAGACAGGGGTAGGCCCGAAGCTTGATGGTCTTATCCCACATGGTGCCGTAGCAATCAATCGTCAGGGCGGTGGCCTGTTCTTCTTCCACCAGCTTTTCAAAGGCCAGGGCCAGGCGGGCTGATTTATAGACTTCTTCTCGCGAGGGCTCGACCACTTTTTCCGCGCCGTTATACCAGAGCTCGGCTTCGCGGCGGGCTTCGGCCTCGCTGATAGCGGCGTAGGTCTTTTCCACCCGGTCCAGGGTAATTCTTTTAATTTCAGTGCCGAATTTTTCTTTGAGCTGCCCGGCGTATTCCTCGAACGGGGCGGTGGTCAGGTTGAGAATCCTGGCTTCCCGCAGATGGTGGATGGCCCGGAAGGGTCTGACCGCGGTGGCCAGTTGGCGCCGGTCGCTGGTCAGCAAACAATCGAGCCACTGTCCTTTGTCCTGCTTCATCAGGCTGCCGTAATAAGTCCATTCGTGACCGGAATAGGGCGCGGCGAACAGCACGGTGGGCTTTTGGAATTTCAGGATGGCTTCCAGGATGGGAGTTATCCAGATGGTCAGGTGAATGGCCAGGATACCGTCAGCCTCTTTTATTTTATCTGCCTGTTGCAGCACCTCTTCGGGCTTGCTGGCCAGGATGTTCACCGTGAAATCTACATCGGAGAACTCCTCTTTCATCCGGTGGAACTGGTCTTCGTAGGTTTTTATTTCTTCCTGAAGGTTGAGTGATGGTTTGGGCCAGTGGGGGTTGGGCAGGCCCAGGTATATTTTGGCCACCCTGACTTTGCTCCGGCCGCCGGGGCTGACCAAGCCGCGGGCCAGCGGCGAAGTCCAGGGCGGGGCCTGGCCGACCTGGGGACGGCTGCTCAGCCGGCCTGGAGCCACGGCCAGGGCGGCTCCGCTCCCGGCCGAAATTTTCAGGAAATCACGACGTCTTAAAGCTTTCATGATTTTCGCCTCCAGAATTCATTTCGGACAGTCAGAATAGTCATCAGGGCCAAGGTTAACACAATTCTGGAGTTGAACTCAACAATCAGGCAGGAGGTCATTTGTTGAGCAGGCGGGTGGACCTGTTGCAACTTCGTTCCAGCGGACTCGCTATCTTCGGTCAAGTCTTATCGCCTGAGTCGGTCCAGGAATATATGAATATCTGTTCATATATTCGCCTGTCGATTCTATTCGGGGTCTCCAGGTTCTTCAAACTTTCCTTATGACCGGGTCGCCGGGCGCTTGGTATTGCAGGTCTTCTGCTCAGTTAGCTTCCGGCGATACAAACGACCAATTCCCGGTCAGGACTTAAATTTTTCTTTTAGCTGGCTGAGGCCGTCAATCATCTCGTTGACCCGGGACCGTAGTTCCTGGAGCTGCGCCTCGCTGGCTTCAGCCAGGTTGAGGTGGACGCAATCATTCCTGGTCTCCCACCAGTTTTGCAGATCTTCTTTTATCTGGTCGGTAAAGGCCTTTCTTCTGGCCAGCTCTTCCAGCTTTTCTGGCATATTCGAAGGTTTGTAAGGCTTGTAGCCGCTCTTATTTCTCTCCTCTTCCCAGAGCTTATTGACCAGGCATTCTAGCTCTTTCCCGGCCAGAATGCCGGCAATTTCCGGGTCGGTTTCCAGGAATGACCCGGCCAGGTCCAGGTAGAAAATATTTTCCTGCCGGATGTTTCTCAGGGCGTTGCGGGCTGAGATTTTCTTGACCCGGTTAGGCTGCTCCAGGTAGTCAAGGTAAATCTGACGAAAATCCGGATTCTGGCGTATGAATTCTTCATTGAGCAGACAGCACAGGGCAAACAGAGCCATGTCGACATCAGCTATTCTTTCCAGGCCGTATTCTTCCTGCAACTCGGTCAGGTTTTCCAGATAGGCCAGGTATTTTTTGACCGGAGTTTCGGCCTTGATGGACAGCAGGTTTTCCACCGGGGCGCTGTAGATTCCGTAATGCTGCGGGCAGATGACCCGCAGCAGGCAGGACAGGATTTCAATGTTCTTGAAGATATCAAACAGCTTCTGCACCAGGTCCTGGTCGTGAGGCTGGGGATTTTTGAAAACCCACTTCAAGGCTTCCAGTTCTGGCGGCTGCAGCTCCGGCAATTTCCACCAGGCCGGGAAGAGGTTATCCTCTTTTAGCATCTGGAGATGACGGTAGGAAAATTCTTCGCGGCCGAGCCGGACCGGCTCCATCGATTTCTCCAGCCGCCCGAAGTCCAGGGTCCCGCCGTACTTGAGAATCCCGAAACTTTCATAAAGACCGAGCAATTGTTTCAGGTCGAACTGGCTCATGTGGCGATTATCTTAAATAAATCCGCCTTCCTTAACTCATCTGATACAGTTATTATTTATGGAAACAATGTTTTTTTGCAACAGGAAAGATAAATTTTTTCGGACGGGTCTGGACTGGAAAGTGGCTGGGCAATTAGAATTCCTGTAGCTCGCTTCTGAGCGAGGAGGACAGTCCGGTAATGAGAAGGGTGAAGCGTTGCTGATGATTATGGCTCCGGCTCTGGCCAATTTTCGCGACTGGCTCAGTTCTTGAATAGTTCAAGAATTTTCTTTTTGGTCAATTCTCTCCTGGCCTGAAAATCAAGAACGGGCTCATCGACATGGAAGACTTCTCCCCGGGAATCCAGGACAACTACCAGCGGTTCCAGCCTGACCCGGAACCGCCTGAACAGGGTCTTGTTTTTATCTTCAATGACCGGGTAGCTGAACGAATAGCGGCGGATGAAGTTTTCCAGTTCCTCCCGGCTTTCGGCCGACACTCCCACCGGAATAGCGGGAAGATTCATTTTTTCTATGTAATCTTTGACCTCGAACAATTCTTCCCAGCAAACATGGCAGGTCAGGGAAATAAATACCAGGACCAGCGGCCGTTGTCTGTAACCCGGAATTTCTTCCAGCGAAGCATAGAGGCCGTAAGGATAGGACTGGCGGCCGCCCGAAGATAGCGGTAATTCCAGCAGCCAGGCCACAAGCAAGGCAAGCCAGACCGTTTTTTTCATGGTTGATTCACCCGGTAGATAAAGAGTTCATCTTCGGTGTTCAGGACGTAGAAAGTTGAACCATCGGTGGCCAGGAGACGTATGGCCTGCGGGAATTTGATCATTTCCAGAAACTTACCCTGTCTGTCAAAGAGGCCGACCTCCGGGCCCGGGCCAAGGTCACCCTGGGAGTCGGCTGCCGGGACCAGAAGATAAAATTTGTCCTGAGCCAGAGCCACATTCCAGCAGACCACAGTAAGTGATTTTTTCTCGGGCTGGAGAGGCAGCTCAACTTTTTTCAAGCGGTAGGCAGGATCCAGGTTAATCTTTGCGGTTACTTTTCCCTCGGAATTAAGCTGCAGGATACGGGGCTCATTATACCTGTGAAAAAGATACAGATTACCCCGGTCATCTCGTTTGAGGAAGGTTTCATTGATGAGGGTAAAGTAAACGGTGTCGGCAGCTGGAGCCGGATCAACCGCCTGCCAGATCAAGTGGCCCCTGGAATCATAGCAGTAAAGTAAAGACTCCTGGTTTTTAACCGGGGCCGGCCGGTTGGAGACAACAATTCGTTCGGGGTTGAGCACCACCAGGTGAACCGGGTAGATATTGGTCCGGAAGCTGCTTAGCAGCTTGCCTTCCAGGCTGAAAATTTTTACCTGGCGGTTATAAGAGTCAGCCAGGTAGATTTTATTCTCATAGATATCCAGGCCAAGCGGAGAGTCGAATTCCTCGGGACCCTGGCCGTGTTTGCCTATAACCAGCTTCGGCTGACCGTCCGTTCCGATTAGCCTCAGGCGGTGGTCTCCGGATTCCGAAACCAGCAGCCCGGCCGAAGACAGAGATAACACGAAGGGCTTGAAGAAATAAGGTCTGTCCTGGGCCGCACCGAGGGGGACTTCGGTGACTGATCGGGGGCGGAACTGCTGGCTGCGGGCCGGACCGGGGATAATTGAAATTAAAATTAGAACCAGCAGGAGCGAACCGATTAATTTTTCGATTCTTGGTCTTACTTGGTTTTGTGCCATGTCAGGCCTCCTTTTTTTAAGTTTAGAAAAAAGGGGCCTGCTTCTGTGAGCAGGCCCCCCTCTCTTCCAGCAGTTCAGAAGATACGAGCCAGGTAACAGTAGAATTTTTCCAGGTCACAGGCGGTCAGGGTTGCGGTGGTGACGAAAACACTGGTGTCGGCTTTCATCGCTTCCGCCCGACATTTTCTCCATTCGGTCAGGCAGGAATCTTCTTCCTCAGCCCCGGTGAGAGCCGGTGAGGCCAGGAAAAGCGACCAGCCGATCAGGATAGCCAGAACTAAGGCCTTTGCTTTTCTCATGGGTCCTTCCCCTCTGCTCAGATAATCTTCAGCAGACAGTTGCCCAGAGCGATGTCGCAGAGAGTCAGAGCCAGAGTGGTCCTGACTACGCCCAGGTCTGAATCCAGGGCCCGGGCCCGGCACCTTTCCCAGTTGTCCCAGCAGGAATCAGCCGGATTCTGGGTCTGGCCGGCCAGTGGAATAAAAGAGAGTGTTGAAAAGATAACCAGTGCGGTCAGGGTGACGGCCAATGCCTTTTTCATGTTAACCTCCTTTCGACTTCTTCAGGAGCAAGCGGCGTGCCAGCCTGTCCCCGACCCAAAACTTCCACCTACTTTAATACAGACCTGCTTTCAGACAAAAAATTCTCATTGCAGGAACGAAAAACTAAGAATTATTTTGATAGCAACAGGGAGAAAAGCGGGAACTCTGGAGTTAGGGTCCGGGACTAACAACAATGAAAATAATCAGGTTGGTAGAGGGCCAGAGGTTTTTCTGGCTGATTAAGCTTACCGGGCCGACAGGTAAATAAAAGTTAACCTGCTCCAGCGAAATGACAATAAGAGTTTCCCTCAGGCTTAAGGGCGGTTTTCTTAAACCGACAGCTATGAAAAGCACGGAGGCTTACAGCCGGTTTCGGCCAGTTAGAGGCGTGGGTTCAGACCCTTTGGAAATAATGGATCGCTATTGCTGCTCAATAATCTAGCCCATCCCGACCGGTCGGTTTTTTCCCGGCAGCCGGTTAAATCAGGAACTTTCCGTTCTTGGCTATATATTTCCCCTTGGCGATAATGGTCACCTTGTCTACCAGGGCATCATAATGATGCTTGCTCTTATTTTTGCCTATTCCGTAGGAATCACCGATGGCAAAATGGACGGTGCCGAAGGCTTTTTCCGCTTCCAGCATGTTGGGGCAGATGCGGGCCCCGGGGTTGGTGCCGATGCCGAATTCGCCGATCATAAAACCGGTCTGGTCAGAGCCGATGTTTTTAACGATGGCCTCAATACCTTTACCTTTCCAGCGCACCAACCGTCCTTCCTTGAACTCCATCTCACCGTGACCCAGCTTGTCGTCAATCAGGCTGATGACCAGCTTGCCGGTAAAGGTCTCTTCTACCGGGCAGGTGTAGCATTCGCCGGCCGGCAGGTTGCCGTGCTTGCCTTTCTTACCGATATCACCGTTGTCGTTGTGCCATTCCCGGCCCTTGACGCTAAAAGTGATGTTGGTCCCGGCTTCGTTTTCGATGATTACCCGGTCGGCATCTTTCATCGCTCTGATGACCTTTTTAGTGAACTCGTTCATTTTAGTGAAATCAATGTTGACCAGCCTCTCCATCATATCCACGGTGATGCCGGGCATCATGCAGATGCGGCTGAGCTTCATGCCCTGGCTGACCATAAAACCGCGGAAGGGCTTTTCCTCAATCCTGGCCTCCAGCAGGTAGGTGATGACGTCGGCTTTCTCAGTCAGCAGCTTGAATAATTTAGTGGGTTCGGTGATGGGCCGCAGGGTCTCGGTCATCAGGTNNNNTTTTCTGCTTATCGGTGACCAGGAGAAAGCTCTCTCCTGGTTTAAGCTTCAGTGACTGGAAAATGGCCTTTTCGGCCGCCTGATAAAGTTTACTGGGTTTCATGTCTTTTTTCCTTTCGCTTTTTTATTTTTCTTTCCTGGATTGCCAGTAGACAAAACCGACCAGCAGGATGAAGGCTACCAGGCTGATAAACTCGCCGTACTGGCTGAACCAGCCGGCCGGGGTTCCGTCCACCCACTTGCCGTTTTCCAGCACCATGGGAATTCCCAGGCTGACATAGTGGTCTACCTTGGCCAGCTTCAGGACGGCCAGGACAATTCCCATCAGGGCGCCACCGGCAATAAAGCCTGAAGAAATAAGCATGCCCTTGTTGTGCCGCTTTTCGGCCACCTCCTTATCCCGGCTGGAATTTTTCACCAGGTGAGACAGAAAACCGCCCACCAGCAGGGGGGTGGTCAGTTCCAGCGGCAGGTACATGCCCAGGGCCAGCGGCAGCGGCGGAATTTTGCAGAGCTCAGCCACGATAGCGATCGAAGCCCCGATTCCGTAGAGTAGCCAGGTCACCGGCTCCTTGGACATAAGCGACCTGATGACCGCGGCCATCAGGTTGGCCTGGGGGGCAGCCAGGGCCCCGCTCTGGAAGGAAAAGGCTTTGTCCAGGATGAAGATGGCCACGCCCACGGCCAGGGCCGAAACCAGGATGCCGGTAAACTTGAACCTTTCCTGGTTCCTGGGTGTGGCTCCTATCCAGTAGCCAATCTTGAGGTCGGTGATGAAGCTGCCGGAAACGGCCAGGGCGGTGCAGACCACGGCCCCGATCAGCAGGGCTACAGCCATGCCTTCCTGCCCAGATAGCCCGGCGCCTATCAGGATGACGCTGGACAGGATCAGGGTAATCAGGGTCATGCCGGAAACCGGGTT
>DMVN01000237.1:0-6711 GCA_003476685.1 Acidobacteriota bacterium
AGCCGTAGGTGTTAACGATGGAATTGGGCAAAAAGCCTTCATGGGTTTTCTTCCAGCTCTCTCCGCCATCATCGCTGCGGTAGAGCTCGGCTCCCTTTACCTGGGTAGTAAACAGAGCAGCGTTGGCTCCACCCTGCAGGATATCGGCCAGTTCCGACAGGGTCAGCTTTTTCTGCTGGACTGCTTCTTTAACTGATTTAGCCGTAAAGACTTGGGGAGCCCGGTTCTGACGGAGCAAGGTCTCGATTTTACCGTCATCCAGCTTCAGGAAATCCTTAACCGCCATCTTCTTCAGTGCCTCAACGGTCAGCCCTTCCTTTGAAACCTCAGGCTTTCTGACGGGTGTTCTGGGTTCCTGGTTATCGAGAAAAGCATAGACTACCTTCGGATTGGACTGACTGACCGCCAGGCCAATGCGCCCGACGTATTCGTTCTGGGGAAAGCCGTTGACGATTTTTCTCCAGCTCCGGCCACCGTCTTCGGTCTTGTAGATGGCACTTTCCTGGCCGGCCTCAGTCATATTCCAGGCTTTCCTGATTCTTTCCCAGGAGGCAGCGTACAGAACTTCCGGATTGCCCGGGTCCATCACCAGGCTGATGACTCCGGTTTTTGGGGATATGTAGAGTACTTTCTGCCAGGTTCGGCCGCCGTCGGTGGTCTTGAAAACACCGCGTTCCTCATTCTCGGTATAAAGGTGGCCGATGGCGGCCACGTAGACAATCTCCGGATTGTCAGGATGAATTATGATGTCGGCAATGTGATGGGTATCGGCCAGGCCCTGGTGCTGCCAGCTCTTACCGCCATCGGTTGATTTGAACACCCCGGTGCCGGCATAGGAGGAACGGGAAGAATTTTCTTCTCCGGTTCCGGCCCAGAGGAGGTTCTTGTCTTTTTCATAGATGGCCACGCTCCCGAAGCCCACCCAGGACTGGTCGTCAAAAAGCGGAGTCCAGGTGGTTCCGCTGTTTTCCGTTAGCCACAGGCCACCGCTGGCGGACGCCACCAGAATCCGGCGAGGGTCGGAAGCATAGCCCTTAATTTCACAGACCCGGCCACCCATAAAATAAGGCCCCAGGTTCTGCCATTCAAAGCTTCTGAACCAGGATTCCCGGGCCATTCTCTGATGATGTTCCCAGGAAGCCAGCCTCTGCTGCGGAGTGGTAGAAGCCAGCACCAGAGCGGCCCAGAACATCAGCAGCAGAATAAAAAATAATCCGGCCCTGTTTCTTTTCATCAGCCTCATGATAACCTCCTGACCAGTTCTACAAAGACTTAATTTTACAAACTAATCGCTCCTCCAGGCAACTGCTATTTTCTTTCAGGTTAAGACACATTATCTAGCGTAAAGGCAGTATCTGGAAGCGGCGCAGCGGCAGTCCTGCGATTTGAGCCGCAGCAGAAGAAGCAGCGAGAATTATCAGGTCAGGGCTGGGAAAAGCAGGGGCTTTCAGCCTGGATATTTTTTTGAAATTCTTAACAGAAAGCAGGTAGAAGCCACTGTGCCGAAAAATTGATACCCTACTTACTATGAACTCGGCCGGAGTCAGCCGTTTCTGGCCGGCTGGTTTAGGGGCTTGGTTTTTGAGCCTGAAATTCGCCACTAAAATACCTGACGGTTGCGGCCTAAAAATTATCGCTTAATCTTTAATCGCAACTTCTGACCGGGCCTGGTGGATTAAATTTTCCGACCTGAAAGTTTGTCCATTAACATGGCCGACCGTCGCTGGCCGATTTTCGTTCTTAACCGGTTGCCAACCGCTCCGGCTGGTGGTAAATTATCTGCTTAAATCGGAAGGAAAAATGAAGCGAAGAATACTGCTGTCGGCCTCGCTCTTTCACGCGCTGACCGACGCCGCCACCATCGTTACCCCGACCATCTTTCCTATTCTTTACAGCCAGGCCTTCTTGATTAAAAAATATTCCCAGATAGGCTTGCTGTCCAACCTGGGCCTGATTACCACTATCCTGATTCAATTCTGGGTGGTGGCCCTGTCTTTCCGCTATGAATACCGCTACCTGATGCTGGCCAGCGGCCTGGGCATCTGCCTGGCCAATTTTCTGATTCCCCTGGCCCCTTCCTTCGCCATGCTAATGCTGCTTTTTATTCTCCTCCGGGGTTTTACCAGTTTTTACCACCCGGTGGTCATTGCCTGGATCTCCAGGTCCAGGTCGGGACTGGGACGGGAACTGGACGATGCCATGGGCATTCAGAGCGGTTCGGGCAACCTGGGGGTGCTGCTGGCTTTCGTCACCACCGGCTACCTGGCCCAGCACCTTGGCTGGAAGGCTCCCCTTTATATCTGGGCGGCCGTCGGCCTGGTTATCACTGCCATTGGCGTCACAGTCATAAACAAAGTCTCATCCCAGCAAGCGGTTAAACCTGACCTCTCAGCCGGCAACTGGCTCCGAGTTCTGAAAAAAGTCAGCCACCTGCTGCCTGGTTTTTTCTTCGGCGGAATGGGCTGGTCGGTTACAGTCTTTTACGCCCCCTCACTTCTCCACAATAATTTCAACATTCCCATGGGCCAGACCGGGGTATACCTGGCGCTGTGGATTGGCCTGGGAACCATAACCGGTTACCTTTATGGTTTCTGGAGCCGGAAATTCGGCCGCAAAAGAGTTTTCCTGACCAGCCTGGCCGGGGCCACCATCTGTCTGCTGGTCATCGGCTTTTCACTGAGCCGGAGCCTGTCGGTGGTAGCTCTGCTGCTTTTCGGCGGTTTTCTGCTGATGACCTATCCCTCCCTTCACACCTTCGTCGGTTCCACCGTCCGGGCTGAGGACCAGACCCAGGCCTTCAGCTGGATTTCCAACATCCAGATGGTGTCCGGGGCCGTTATCAGCCTGATTTCAGGTTTTCTGTCCGACCTGCTGAACATTCGCTTCCCCTTCATCCTGGCTGGAGTTCTGTCTCTGGCGGTTTTCCTTTTTTACCTGCCGAAGGAGGACCGCTACTTCGGCGCCAGAGAGCTTGAACTTCCCTCGGGAAAGTTAGTGCCGCCCGCCGTATAAAAGGGCCAGCCAGCGCCAGACCGGCAGCTTGAATTGAGATTAATTAAGGGGTAAAGTAAAGCCAGAATTAAGGGAAGGAAATACCCATGAAAAACTTTAATTCTGGAAGGAGCCGGGTTTTAATCCTGGCCAGCCTCATCGGCCTGAGCTTTTTGTTCTCAGCGGGCAGCCTGCGGGCCCAGCTGACCGAGGATGAGAAGAACACCATCGAGGTGGTCAAGAAAGCTCAGAACTCGGTAGTCTTCATCACCAACATCCAGCTGGTTCGGGATTTTTTCTCCTGGACTGAGGAAGCTGTGCCCCGGGGCAGCGGTTCGGGTTTTGTCTGGGATGAGCGGGGACATATCATTACCAACTATCACGTTATTGAAGACGGCGATTTATTCAACGTCACCCTGCCCAACCAGGAAGAAAGGCAAGCCAAACTGATTGGCAAGGAGCCGAACAAGGACATAGCCGTCCTCAAAATAGAGGGCAACCTGCAGGGACTCTTCCCCATCAAGGTCGGGACTTCCAGCAACCTGCAGGTCGGGCAGAAGGTCATCGCCATCGGCAATCCCTTCGGCTTTGACCACACCGTTACCACCGGCATCGTCAGCGCCCTCGGTCGGAGCATGCCAGGTGCTGGCGGGGTAACCATCCGCGACATGATCCAGACCGATGCGGCCATCAATCCCGGCAACTCGGGCGGACCGCTGCTGAATTCAGCCGGCGAGCTAATCGGCATGAACACCATGATAGTTTCACCCTCCCGCAGTTCCTCGGGCATCGGCTTTGCCATCCCGGTTGACACCATCAAGAAAATCGTTCCCCAGATAATCAAGTACGGGCGGGTCATAAGGCCCGGACTTGGCCTGAGCCTGCTCTCCGACCGCTACGGCCAGCGTCTGGGAATTCAGGGCGTGGTCATTTACGAAGTCCCGGTTGATTCCGAGGCCTACCGAAAGGGTCTGCGCGGACTTACCAGGAACCGGCTCGGCCGGCTGGTAATACAGGACATCATCAAGGAAATCGACGGTAAGAAAATCCGCTCTTACGACGACCTTTACAACCTGCTGGACGATTATAAAATTGGCGACCGAGTCACCCTGACGGTGGAAAGAGACGGCAAGACCAGAAAGGTGGAATTGACCCTGGTCCGGGTGGATTGAACTCCAGCCCGAATGCCCGGGTCCTCAGTTGAGCTTCCGGGCCCGGACTTCGTAATCCTCCTGCCAGAGAACCAGTCCGGTCACCTGGCCCCGCTCGTCCAGGTTGAACTTAATTCTGATGAAGGGGTCGACCGAAAAGAAAATGGTCTGAGTTTCCACGTAGAACTTGGTGGCAACCTGTCCGGTCGGATGAACTACCAGGTAATAATCCTGGTAGTCAACGTCAAGAAAGTAGTTTTCATTGACTTGGTAACGCCCGGTGTACTTCTGGTACACCTCGTTAGGCAATCGGAAAAGCGGTTTTTCTTCTGGCTGGTAATCAGGCCAGCCGTAGACCACGGCCAGTCCGCGCAGGATTTCCTCGATCAGCACCCCGCCGTTATCGCTGTTGGTCATAACCACGGCTCCCTGCCCGAGGGCCGGGTAAATCAACATGGCCGCCCGGAAGCCCCGGGTCTTCCCTTTCAAAAACAGCTTGAACCTTTCGTGGTCCCCTTCCAGCCTGAAGCCGTAGCCGCTACCCGCGGCCTGGGCCGAGAGCATCCTCCTGGCCAGGGACGGAGAAATCAGCCCGCCGCTCTTGCCCCTGGCACAATCCATGAGCTCGATAACCAGGTTGAGGTATTCCCCGGGTGTTGACCACAGCCCGCGGGCGGCCTGTTCAGGGTACAGGAACCAACCGCCTTCCACCTCACCACCTTCCCGCAGGTGGCCTGAAGCCAGGTCCTCAGTTAGAGGGACGCCAAAAAAAGTATTTTTCAGGCCGAGCCGGTCCAGAACTTTTTCCCTGGCCAGCTCCGGCCAGGTCTTTCCAGTCTTATCGCTGAGGTACTTTTCCAGCAGCACATAGTTGAAGTCTGAAAAGCGGACTGGTATCTCCGGGTCAAAGCCCCGATAACTATGATAATTTCTGGCGGGTTCTTCCCCCCTTAATATGGCCTCCAGGTCCGGAAGTGGAGCTGAGCGCGAATAGCCTTCCGAAACCCAGGGATAAAAACCGGCATTGTGGCTTAAAAGATTGTGGAGGCTGAAAGAGATTTGTTCTGAAGGACGAAACCTTCGGTTGCCAAAGGCTATCCCGGTGTAATAGTCGCCCAGGTCCTGGTCCAGTTTCAACAGGCCCTCTTCCACCAGGCACAGGGCTACGGCTGCCGCTACCGGCTGGCTCAGCTCGCCGGCCTGGAAAACCGTGGTCGGGCTCAGCGGTCGGTACTCGATTATATCCTTATAACCGTAGGTTTTTACCCATTCCACCCGGTATTTGTCCATCACGGCCAGGCTGACCCCGGGCACTTTGTAAAAAGACATGCGGTCAGCAAGCCTCATTTTTTCCGGCTTCTGACCCCTGAAATAAACCGGCCGCAGCAACCCTTTTTCCAGGGCCTTGATGCGGCCCCGGGTGAGCGATTCTGGCGTCTGGCAGGAAAAAATGACCAGAAATAAACCGGCCAGAAACCCGGCCGCCAGGAGACAGATAAACCCAGCCTGTCTTTTTTGCCTTCTGGTTTTCATAACTTTTTCCTTTAACCCGGATATGATTACATTTTCCAGGTTCCAGCCACAATCAGGTTGGTTCCGGTTATTCTGGCCGCCCGGTCTGAAGCCAGGAAGGCAATGGCTTCAGCCACGTCTTCTGGCCGGCCCAGCTGCCCGGGTTTGACCTTGAGCGAAGCGGGGATTTCGCCGCCCTCAATCAGGCCGGGAGAAACCAGGTTGACCGTGATGTTGTTCTCGGCTTCAGCCACGGCCGCGGTCCGGGTCAATATCAACAGGCCGGTCTTGGCTACGGCATAGGGCATAACCCCGGGAAAAGAGCCCAGGTGTTCAACCAGGTGAAAGCCGATGTTGATAATCCGGCCCCACTTTCGCTCTCTCATGGAGGGCAGAGCCTGTTTCAGGCAGAAATAAGAACTTTCCAGGTTGGAACGGAAAATATCCTCCCAGTCGCTGCGGTTAAGCTGGTCCCAGGGTTTGGTGCGAATGGCCCCGGGCAGGTTGACCAGCACATCCAGCCGCCCGAAATGATTCTGAACCCGGCCAATCAGGTCGGCTGCCGCCTCTTCGCTCCCGAGGTCAGCCTGGAAAATTTCCACCTGTTTTCCCGGTTGTCCTATTTCCTGCTTCAGCTGTTCCGCCTTCTCCCTGTTCTGGAAAAAATGAAGGGCCAGCCGGTCGAAATCCCCGGCCAGTCTGCGGGCTACCGCCGGGCCTAAATGCCCGGTGCTGCCGTTGACCAGGACAACTTTTTCTTCCATCTTTCCTATTTCAGGGGGCCGGTCACTTTCTCCACCGCCTCCAGGATTTCACCGCTCTGGACCACTTCCTTGAGCCGGTTAATGTCGGAATACAACGGGCGGTCTTCATCCATGAAATCAACGTATTTTCTGATGACTTCATAAGCAGCCTGGACTGCCGGGCTGGGTTTAAGGGGCTTGCGGAAATCAAGGGCCTGGGCCCCGGCTATGAACTCAATGGCCAGCACGGCCTGGGCATTGTCCAGAATCTGCCTGGTCTTCAGGGCGGTAGTCATGCCCATGCTGACAAAATC
>DMVN01000237.1:6764-7304 GCA_003476685.1 Acidobacteriota bacterium
CGGGTAAGAAAGGCCGGCAGGCCGACGCTCAGATGCGGGTTCATCAGCCGGTTGACCCGGCGCTCGGACAGGACGCAGACAGTAGTGATGGCCGTTCCCAGCAGCTCCAGGGCCAGAGCCTGGGGCACACCCTGAAAATTGGCTCCGGTCAGCACCAGGTCTTCGTCGGGAAAGAAAATGGGATTATCGGCCGCTCCGTTGAGTTCCACTTCAACCATGTATTTGGCCCACTGCCAGGCATCTCTGGCCGCTCCCACCACCTGGGGAGTGCTTCTCAGGCTGTAAGCATCCTGGACTTTTTTGCCGGGCTGCTTCAGGAGTTCACTGCCCTCAGTGATCCTTCTTATGTTTTCGGCGGAAGTTATGGCCCCAGGATAACCGCGGACCTTGTGCACTCGTTCGTCATAGGCTTTCATGTTGGCGTTCAGGACCTCCAGGGTCATGGCCGCCACGATTTCCGAATTCTTGATCCAGCGCAGGGCATCATAGACTTCCAGGGCTCCGAGACCGGTGATGACGTTGGAGCCGTTGATGGTGGCC
>DMVN01000054.1 GCA_003476685.1 Acidobacteriota bacterium
CAGGTTCCTGGCCGAACAGCCCGACGTTTCTGAAATCATCGGCTTTTTCGCCGGCATCAGCCGTTATGTGCTTTCTCTGGCCCAGGCCAAGTTCGAGGTGGAGCAGAAAAAGGTCCCGGTGAAGGAAGTTTTCAAGAAGCTCAAGCCGCAGCTCAGCGAAGGCTGGAGCCTTTTTGACCGCAAACTGGAGGCCTTTGCCTCCTGCCTTCGGGCTTTCAGTCAGAAAGACCTGGACAACCTGGTGCGGGAGCTGGGGCGGGTTGACCTGAAGCTTAAATCGACCGACCTGGAGGCCGGAATCCTGATAGAGACTTTCCTGGTGCGGTTTTTTCAGTTGCGGGATAAGAAGATAGCCTGAGCTCAGCTGGCTTTGGCCGTCAAGCTCTGAACCTGTTTAGACAGGCGGGACTTGTAGCGGGAGCCGGTATTCTTTTTGATGGCACCCTTGGCCACGGTCTTGTCAATAGCCTTAAACACCTGAGGCAGGAGGGCCTGGGCGGCTTCCCGGTCGCCGCTATTTATGGTTTCCCTGAGCTTTTTGATCAGGGTTTTCATCAGGGATTTATTTCTCTGGTTGACGGCCCGTCTCCTGAGGCTGCGACGGTGCTGCCTGATGGCTGATTTGTGTCTGAGAGTCATCTCTATCTCCTCTTGAGTGCCATATGATAGAATAAGTCCTTCTTAAAGTCAACACTCAGGGCGGTGGCCAGACCCGGGTGCCGCCGGGAGAAATAAGATGAAAATAGTCCTTCAGAGGGTAAAAGAAGCCAGGGTGACGGTGGCCGGCCAGGTGGTCGGGAGCATCGGGCGGGGTCTGTGCTTGCTGGTTGGGGTAGAAAAGGGAGACAGGGAGGTGGAGGCCGACTGGCTGGCGGCCAAGGTGGCCGAGCTCCGTATCTTTCCTGATGAAAACGACAGGATGAATCTGTCGGTCAAGGATATTAACGGAAGCATCCTGGCAGTATCGCAGTTTACGCTGGCCAGCTCCATCAAGAAGGGGCGGCGACCCAGCTTTGATAACGCCGAATCGCCCGACCGGGCGGCTGAGCTGTTTGATTATTTTATCCGGAAGCTTAAAGAACAGGGGCTGGAGGTTCAGACCGGGGTCTTCCAGGCCATGATGGAAGTTCAGCTGGTAAACGACGGGCCGGTGACCTTCATCCTTGATTCCCGGCTGAAGCAACTTTAAGGCAGTGAACTTGGCGGCAGCCGCTATCCCGGCTGGAAATATTCTTAAATAGGAACTGTTTAAAGCAAAAATATCAGTAGGGGAGGGGATAATAAACAGGCACTCATTATTATATGAATGGCTGTTCATATATTAAACCCATCCAGTAATAAGCAAATGACCAGCTGTTTGTTTATACGGTCGGGAGAAGCCCGGTCTTAATGAATTGCTGCCGAGGCCAGAGCCGGAGGTGATTCAGCGGGCAACAGCAGGCCGAATCCGGCACTTTCCTTGTTTAATTTCCGCAGTAGCCGGCAGAAACAGATTCTTGAACTGTTTGCGGGCCGGATATAATTCCGGGAGCTATCAATTTTATGAAACAGTCGGTCTGGCCTGGCTAAGGCACGTCGTTGACGACAGGGCTAAGTCGACAAAGAACGGTCAAAAAGAAACTGGTGGAACCTGTGCTGAGAGTGGACCCTGATAAAGGTAATAAACTGATTGTCTTGATAAGGATGGTAGAGTAACTGGCACAGAATGGTAGAGGAAAAAATCATTACCAACATAACTTGAAGTGATAAGTTCCCGCCACAGATTATGTCCGGCCCAGCTTGTTAGATTGTTAGATTATATCCAGCAGGTGACCGAGTTTTTCTTTCTTGGCTTTCAGGTACTCCAGGTTTTCTTCGGTTGGTGGAATCTGGATGGGCACCCTGTCCACGATTTCCAGCCCGTAGCCGCTCAGCCCCCGGAATTTCCTGGGATTATTGGTAATCAGCCTGATTTTCTTTATCCCCAGGGCGGCCAGGATCTGGGCTCCGATGCCGTAGTCGCGCTGGTCGGGCTTGAAGCCCAGCCGGCAGTTGGCTTCAACCGTGTCGCAACCCTCATCCTGCAGTCCGTAGGCTTTGATCTTGTTGGCCAGTCCGATGCCCCGGCCTTCGTGGTTGAGCATGTAGAGAATGACCCCGGAACCTTCCTTCTCTATCATCTTCATGGCCGTGTGCAGTTGCTCGCCGCAGTCGCAGCGCAGGGAGCCGAAGGCATCTCCCGTCAGGCACTGGGAATGGGCCCGGACCAGCGTCGGTCGGTCCGGCGAGATCTCACCCTTGATCAGGGCAACGTGGTGTTCGCCGTGGATGATGTCCTCAAAGACGGCGACGCGAAAATGGCCGTATTTCGTTGGCAGCTCGGCTTCTGAGATTTTCCGAACCAGAGTTTCAGTTCGCATCCGGTAAGAAATCAGGTCGGCGATGGTCAAGATGGGAATGCCATGTTCCCGGCTGAATTCTTCCAGGTCGGGCATCCGGGCCATCGTTCCGTCTTCTTTCATCACCTCGCAGATGACCCCGGCCGGGTAGAGACCGGCCAGTCTGGCCAGGTCCACCGAAGCTTCGGTCTGCCCGGCCCGGGCCAGCACCCCGCCTTCCCTGGCGATGAGGGGGAAGACATGTCCGGGCCTGGCCAGGTCTTCCGGCCTGGTGGCCGGGTTGATGGCCGTCAGGATGGTCCGGGCCCGGTCGTAGGCCGAAATGCCCGTGCTGATTCCTTCCCGGGCATCGATGGAAACGGTAAAGGCCGTGCCGAACCTGGCCGTGTTTTCCTGAACCATCGGCGGCAGCTGTAGCTCCTCTGCCCGCTGCCTGGTCAGCGACAGGCAGATCAGCCCCCGCCCCTCGCGGGCCATGAAGTTGACCGCTTCAGGAGTGACCTTCTCCGCGGCAATGCACAGATCGCCCTCATTCTCACGATCCTCGTCGTCAACCAGGATTACCATCCGCCCTTGGCGAATCTGCTCCAGGGCTTCTTCTATACGGGTCAGAGGCATGGCTGCTCCAGCGATGATAAGACTTTTAAATTTCTCACAAATACCCTGTTTTGGCAAGCAGGTCGAGGGTCACGCCGGCGGCGGGGGACGCGGCGCCGCCCAGCAGACGGGCCACGTACTTGCCGATCAGGTCGGTCTCGATGTTGACCAGATCACCAACCTTGCGGTTCTCCAGGGTGGTCTGCGCCAGGGTGTGCGGGATGATCATCACCGTGAAGCGCTCGGCACCGACGTCATTGACCGTCAGGCTGATGCCGTCGATCGCCACCGAGCCCTTGGCCACCA
>DMVN01000182.1 GCA_003476685.1 Acidobacteriota bacterium
TGGCTCTTAATGCCCTGATTGCCAGCATCCTTTACAAGGCTACACCCGAGGAGGTCAAGCTCATCCTGATCGACCCCAAGCGCCTGGAATTCACCCTGTATGACGGCATACCCCATCTGCTGGCCCCGGTGGTCAACGATTCCAAGAAGGCCGGAATCATCCTGATGGATGCCGTTAAGAGAATGGAAGAGAGGCTGCGGCAGCTGGGGCAGATGAAGGTCAGGAATATTGAGCAGTACAACCAGCAGGTCAAAACTCTGCTGGAGCAGAAAAAGGGTAAGCTGAGCGATGAAGAAAAGCAGAAGCTTAAACCGCTGCCCTATATCGTCATCATCATTGATGAGCTGGCCGAACTGATGATGACCAGTCCCCAGGACGTGGAATACTGTATAGGACGCCTGGCCCAGCTGGCCCGGGCCGTGGGCATCCATCTGGTGATGGCTACCCAGCGTCCTTCAATTGACGTTATCACCGGGACCATCAAGAATAACTTCAACAGCCGGATTGCCTTCAAGGTACCGTCCAAAATCGACTCCCGGGTTATCATCGATACAGTCGGGGCGGAAAAACTCCTGGGCCTGGGAGACATGCTGTTCATGCCGCCCAACTACCCGCGCCTGATCAGGCTGCACTGCGCCTATGTCTCCATTCCCGAGGTCCAGCGTCTGGTCAAATTCGTGAGAGAACAGGGCCAGCCAGAATACGACGACCGGATCATGCAGATCCTTAAGCGGACCGGAGACCTGACACTCGAGGGTGAGCTGGGAGAGAAGGACGAGCTGTTCGACCGGGCGGTGGAGCTGGTGCTGGCCACCGGTCAGGCCTCGGCTTCCTACCTCCAGCGGAAATTGAAGCTGGGCTACGCCCGGGCCTCAAGAATAATAGACCAGATGGAGATGGAAGGTCTGATCGGCCCTTCCGAGGGAGCCAAACCCAGGGAAATTCTGGTTGACCCCAAAACCTATTTCAAGGAAAAACAAAAAGTCCGGGGTAAAGAGGAAAAAACCTGAGGGAATTTTTGGACAGCTTCTAATTAACAGCCGGCTGTCTGAGGGATTTTAAGATTTTTTCTTTGGTCTTTTTCCACATGTCCGGAGGCACGGACAGAGTGATTTCAACCAGACGCGGGTCAAACTGGGTTCCGCTGCAGAGTTTAACCTCTTCCAGTGCATCTTCAAAGCTCCGACTGTGGCGGTAGGGCCGGTCGGAAGTTATGGCGTCTATGGTATCAGCCAGGGAAAAGAGCCTGGCACTCAAGGGAATTTCTTCACCCTGAAGCCCGAAGGGATAGCCGGTGCCGTCGTACCGCTCGTGGTGGAACAGAACGATTTCTGCCGCTCCCTGCAGGAAGCTGAATTCCTCGATCATGGCAAAGCCGATGAGGGGGTGGTACTTGATTATTTCCATCTCCTCCTCGGTCAGAGGGCCTTTTTTCTGCAGGATATCTTCCGGAATCCCGACCTTGCCCAGGTCGTGCAGCAGGGCCCCCCGCTCGATATCGAGCAGGGCCCGGCGGCTGGTCACCCCCGCACTCTGAGCCAGGAGCAGGGTGTAGGCCGCCACAAATCGGGAATGCCCCAGGCTTTCCTCCCGGCTGTCGGTGGCGGCCAGAAAATAAATCAATTCTGAATTGAAGAAGCGGCTTTCGTTAAATAACCTTTTCAAGCCCGGAATGCGGGCGAATTCTTCCTGGCGCATGGCATTCTCCAGCCGGTCCAGAATCCGGCTGGCTTTCAGAAAAGCCTCAATCTTGGAAAGGGCGTAGGGCGAGCTGAAAGGATAGTTCATCAGCGCTGAAGCCGCCTGGCCCCAGCCCTGGATGTCCCAGTTGGTCTTAAGCCAGCTAAGGTCGAAAACCTTAACCCTGGAGTTTTCCTGCAGCCCGGAATAGAAATCCTTGCCTTTTCTTTCCTGGCTTTCGGCCAGGGTTAATTTTTTCTGACGATTATCCTTCATCACCTGTTCCTTTCGGCCTGACCCTGGAGCAGGGATGACCGGGAAGCGGATTCAGCTCTGGACTTGAGCAAGGGGGAAGTCTCGACCAGGACATAGCCTTTGTTCTGGGCAAGCCAGTCCAGGTAGCGGCAGAAAGATTCTTCGCTCCGGAAAAACTTTATTTTTTCATTCTTCAAAGCAGCCGTCATTTGGTCCTCCGCTTCCTTGAGGGCAAAAAATTAGTCGCCCTAAAAAAGAAAAAATTGAAAAAAGAACCTTAGTTATGGTATTTTCTTCAAGAATAACTTTTAAGGAAGCAGTCAGGTCAGTCATGCGGCATAAGATCGATGAGGACATCCAGGAGCTCATTGTCCGCTATCGGCCGATCATTGCCTTTCGGGTCCGGAAAGCCCTGGGGGCTCAGAATACTGACTGCGAAGACCTGGTCTCAGAGATACTGTCCCAGGTCCTGGAAAAGATCCAGACCGGGGAATTCAGGGGTGAATCCTCCCTGGGAACCTTCGTTTATACCATAACTTCCCGCCGGATAGTCGACTATATAAGAGAGAAGACCAAGGTCATGAAATACGCTCCGGAACCGGCTCCTTTCCCCGACCCCCAGGAAACCCTGGAGGTGGCCGAAATGTCTGACCGGGTGAAAAAAGCCCTGTCCAGACTGAAGCCAAAATACCGGGAAGTCCTTTATTTATATTATTATCAAGAGCTTAGCCGGGACGAGGTAGCGGAAAGGCTGGGGGTGTCCACTAGAAAGGTCAGCGAGCTGGTCAACTATGCCCTGAAGCTGATAAGAAAAGAGCTTAAATCATGAAAAATTTTTCCACTTTTTCCTGATTCCGGCGACTAAAAGGGTGAATAAAGGGAAGGCGGATTAACATGAGCAAATGCAAGTTTGAAGACCTGATTGATGGGTACCTGCTTAACAAGCTAAGCGAAGGGGATAGAGAAGCCTTCGAAGAACATTATTTTAATTGTTCTTCCTGCTTCGAACAGCTCCAGGAAAGAGATGTTATCATCCGGACCATCAAGAACAACCCGGCCCTGCTGGAAGAAAAAGAAGAAGTTCGTTCTTCGGCCCTGGCCGGCCTGAGAAAAGAACTGGCTTCTTTCCTGACCGTCCGACAGCTGGCTTTTGCCGGGGTGACCGCCCTGCTGGTTCTGGTCATCATCTTCACGGTCATCCCCCGCCACCAGGTTCCGGCTCCCAATTTCTTCCTGAGCGATGAGGAAACGGTCCGTGGTTCTTCCATCACCCTGATTTCGCCGGTCATTGACATGGGCCAGGTCCCGTCCTCGTTCGAGTGGAAAAAACTCGGAGACAACATCGAATACCAGATTTCCATCTCCAACGGCGAGCTGCTGTGGAAAGCTACTACCAGGGAAAATCGGATTACCCTGCCCGATGAGGTTAAGGCCAAGATGGTACCCGGACAGAAGTATTCCTGGCAGGTCAAAGCTTTCGGCCCCGATGGCTCCCTGATAGCCGTCTCCAGCCGGGTCCAGTTCAAGATCTCTGCCGACTGAGCTTCAGCAGGTAATCAATCCTCAATCAAACCGCTATCCAGGTCAGGGTTGTATAGTCTGCCTTTACTCTCCTCCTCAAAGGCCAGACAGCACATCAGCCGGCCGCACAACCCCGAAATCTTGGTCGGGTTAATCACAATCTGCTGTTTCCTGGCTTTCTGGATGGTAATCGGCTCAAAATTCTTGATGAAGCTGAAACAGCACAGCGGACGACCGCAGACTCCCAGACCGCCCACCAGCTTGGCTTCGTCCCTGACCCCGATCTGACGCATCTCAATCCGCATCCTTAATTCTTTGGCCAGGTCCTTGACCAGCTGGCGAAAGTCTATCCGGCCGTCGGCCGTATAGTAAAAAATCCCTTTCTTCTCGTTAAAAAAATAGCGTACAGCTACCAGCTTCATCGGCAGGTTGCGGGCCTTTATCCGGCTCAGGCAGAACTCAAAGGCCTTTTTTTCTTTGTCCCTCAACCACTGGAACTTCTTGAGGTCGTCCTCGGTGGCCTTTCTTATGATCCGGGTGGCATTACGAGCCGCCTTGGGACACCGGGTCAACTCGCTCTCCAGGTCAATGACCATGGCCAGGTCGCCCCCGTATTCGGACTCCACCAGACAGTAGTCGCCCACTTCCAGCGGTTCTTCCCCCCGGAGAGCGCGAACGATCTTGCCGGTTGACTCCGATAACAACAATACAGCTTCAGACATTTCTTATCTCTCTAAAAAAAATGACCAGTTCATTACTCATTATAGCCAAATTGGGGTTTTTCTTTAAGCGGCCGAGGTAATCTTCCACCAGGGTCACGGCCGAGGCAGCTTTCACGGCCGGGACCAATCCGGATAGTCTTTCCAGTTCCGGGCGCAGGTCTGGGTTCAGGAGATACTGTTCCTGGCCTTTATGAACCACCAGCAGGTCCCGGAAAAAGACCGAGAAGAATTTCAACACCTCACGGAAGCCCGAGAGCGAATCCTTCCTGGCCCGGCCGGCAACCAAACTGAGAAAATCCTCGGCCCCGGCTGACTCCAGAAGCTGCCTGAATATCAACCAGGCCTGGTTACGCCCGGCTATAAACTCTTCCCAGGTCACTTCCAGCACGGCTTCCAGGTTCCCGTCAGAAGCGGCCGCCAGCAGCCGGGCCTTTTCCGCCGGCAGTCCTTTATCCAGCAGGGCTTTTTCCACTTCGGTCTGGCTCAGCGGGTTGAACCGCAGTAGCTGGCAGCGGGAACGGATGGTGGGCAGAATTAATTGCAGTTCCTCGGTCACCAGGATGAAATAAGCAAAGGCCCGCGGTTCTTCCAGAGTCTTGAGCAAAGAATTGGCCACCGTTTCGTTCATCCGGTCGGCTTCGTCGATAATGAACACCAGCCGGCCCTGGTTCCAGGGTCTGAGTGTGGCCAGGTAATTAATTTCTTCAATCTGCTCTTTGACGATCTGTTCCCGGTTCTTTTCGCGGCTGATAACCCGGACGTTGGGATGCTGTCCGCGCTCTACCCGCCAGCAGGAATCGCAGCGGTCGCAGGCATCATCTTTTTTTTCCAGGCAGTTCAAGGCTTTGGCCACGGTCAGGGCAGTTTTCAGCTTGCCGCTGCCGGCCGGCCCGGCGAAAAGCAGGGAATTGGGCAGACGGCCTTTACTCAGGGAAAGCCTCAGAATCTGTTTGACCTGCTCATTTCCCGGAATATCCTTAAAACTCATGCTCTTATCCTCTCAAGCCAGTATGAACGCCGGAATAGAGCACCTGGCGGAGATAGCGACCGGTGTGGGAGCTTTCCACCCGGGCCACCTCCTCCGGCCGACCGGCCGCCACCACTTCCCCTCCAGCCTGACCGCCTTCTGGCCCCAGGTCAATAATGTAGTCGCAGTACTTGATAACTTCAAGGTTATGCTCGATGATGATCACCGTGTTGCCCATGTCCACCAGCTTTTCCAGCACCCGCAGCAGCTTGCTGACGTCATCAAAATGCAGCCCGGTGGTCGGTTCATCCAGGAGGTA
>DMVN01000243.1 GCA_003476685.1 Acidobacteriota bacterium
GCTACGCCGTTATCAGGGAAATTCCACTTGATAAGCTGCTCCTGGGAATTCCCTTTTTCGGGCGGTCATTTAATACCGGAAAACTGTACGCTGCATCAACCGAGAGCCAGTATTACACGTACACCGATGTTCAGAAACTGCTGGCTTCTGGCTGGAAGTACAACTGGGATTTCTGCAGCCAGGTGCCGTTCCTCCTCAGTCCCTCCAGGACCACCCTGCTGTCGTTTGACGATATCCGGTCAGTTTTCCGCAAGTGCCGCTACGTGCTGGACAAGGGCCTGGGTGGAGTTATCATCTGGGAGGTTACGGCCGACTGGCATAACAACCGACCGGAGCTGCTGCAGACAGTGGCCAGGACTTTCCGCACCCCGGTTAAGAAATGACCGGGCCCGGTCTAGGATTTTCCCAGGCGCGGCCGTGGTATCCGACTTACTTTTCCCGGTTAATCAATCATTCAGGACGGCCAATAAGACTTTTTAGTGGTTGAACGCAGGTCAGTCCTCCCAGATTAGAGGCTCTTGACGTAGGCCCGGCCTGAAGGCTGGTCGCAATTTTATCTTTTATCTTGTAACGAGAAAAATGGCCCAAGATAAAAGGTGAAAAAATTTTTAAAATCGTGAATAATGAATTCAAGAGGAAAAAACAGACAGTGAGGGTTTTATGGAAAAGAAAAAAATCTCCTCGTTATTGGTTGCTTCGTTTCTGGCTTTAGCCGTCGGGCTTCTAACCGCACTTATTGGGCTGGCCGAATCCCGGGTCCGGGACAGCGCCAGACACCACGATTTTTTCCCGGTCTCAGTCTGGTATACCGGGGGCCAGGTCCGGGCCCCGATGATTGAACCGGTCACGGCCAAATCCCGGGCCGAGTGGAAAAAAGACCTGGAGCAGATAAAAAAGCTGGGTTTTAACACCGTTCGCTGCTGGCTGGAATGGGCCTACAACGAGAAGGAAGAGGGAAAATATGATTTTTCCAGTCTGCAATTGCTGACCGACCTGTCGGCCGAAGTCGGGCTGAAAGTCATCTGCCAGGTTTACATCGATTCGGCCCCGGAGTGGGTCGGCCAGAAATATCCCGATTCGGCTTTCGTCGCTTCCAACGACCTCAAGGTTCATTCCCAGTCAGCACCGGGATTCTGCTTTGACCATCCCGGCGTCCAGGAAAAAATTCTGGAATTTTTCAGCGCCGCGGCCCGGGCCGTCAAAAACAAACCGGCCTTTTATGGCTGGGACCTGTGGAGCGAGCCCCATATCATCAACTGGTCGGAAGTCTATCACCTGGGTGATCTGAGGTACATCCAGTTCTGCTACTGTCCTTCAAGCCAGGCCCGCTTCCGGGATTGGCTGAGAAAAAAATACGGAAGCATTGAAAAGCTTAACCAGGCCTGGCACCGGACTTACAGGACTTTTGAGGAGGTGGAACCGCCCCGCTTCGGCACCATCTTGACCTACACCGACTACGTTGACTGGCAGGAATACATTTCCGACAAGCTGGCCGAAGACCTGGCCCTGAAAGCCCGGGCCATCAAGAAAGTTTTTCCGGAATCGGTGGTCACCAGCCACTCGGCCATTCCTGGTCTGTTCAGCCGGCCATCCTGGGACGGCACACCGGATGACCGGAAGATGAACGACAGCGTCGATTATTACGGCGTCTCGATTTATCCCAAACATGCCGGTGCCGTAAGACCCTGGTCGCCATTCTTCCGGGCAGCCGGGCTGGATTTTGTCCGGTCCATGAGCCTGAAGAACGAGGGGTTTTACGTGGGCGAGCTCCAGGCCGGCTACGGTGTTTTCGGGATGAAGGTCAGCCTGCCGGTTACGGCCGCCGACCTGCGCGACTGGATGTGGAGCATGGTGGCTTACGGAGCCAGGGCCATTAATATCTACGCTTATTACCCGATGAGCTCCGGCTACGAAGCCGGCGGCTATGGCTTGATTGAACTCGACGGGAAAATAACTCCAAGAGCTGAGGAAGCAGGAAGGATAGCTCGAGCGATTACCAGGAATATGGACCTTTTCCTCAAAGCCAGACCACCAAAGGCTGAAATTGCCATTGTCTATAATCCGCTTTCACACCTGGTTGGCGGACAGCAAACTTTCACTTCCGAAGGCCAGCCGGTCGGTTATAACAACCTCAGCGAATCGCTCCAGGGTGTGCACCGGGCATTCTTCGAGCGTGGCTTAAAGGTTGATTTTCTCCACGTCCGTGACCTGAAGAAGAAAGCTGCCGGTTACCGGCTGCTTATCGCCCCCTACCCGGTGATGATTTCGCAGCCTTATGTTCAGGACCTTATAAGGTACGTAGAACAGGGTGGAACGCTTCTGGTTGAGGCTCGAGCCGGCTGGATAGACGAGAAGGGCTTTGCCTTCCCGGTCATTCCCGGCGGGGGACTGGACGGGGTGCTGGGCTGCCGGGAAGCCCGGTTGCTGCCCATCCCGAAAACAGGCCAGATGACCATCAGCCAGAGTCATCCGGCCCTGCCCTGGCTCAAGCCGGGAGATACGCTCGACACTGTGTTTTTCGAAGAAACCTTTGAAATCACCGACAACAAAGCCCGGGTGCTGGCCACCAGCCCCGACGGACAGCCGATGCTGGTCCTGGCTCCATACGGGAAAGGCCAGGCCATAATAGCCGGTTCCTTCCTGGGCTCGGCCTATCATCATTTTCGTAATCCTAACAACGGGAAATTCCTGGCCGGCCTGGCCGAATGGCTGAACCTCAGGCCTGAGCTGGAAATAGAATCGCACCCGGAAAAGGCCCTCCTCGAATGGCGCTTACTCGAGGGCCTCGATTACCGCCTGCTGTTTGTTTTTAACCGGGGAGAAGAAAAAGCCAAGGCAGCTCTTACCGCCAGATGGCCCTGGTCCAGGATTGAGCTCAAGAACCTGGAGACTGGAGAAAAAATTCCTTTCAAGCATGACCAGAACCGGCAGAGCTTCAACCTGGAGCTGGAGCCTCAGGGGGTTGTGGTTTTACTGGCCAGAAAAAGCTGAGCCTTTTGGTGGGGCCAGAATTGGTTATGACAGGAAAATGGGTTGGAAGTAAAAAATACCTTAAAAAGTAAGTAGATGAATAAAAGAATAGGAAACGGATCATCCCGCGAAGAGGTGACCGGCTGGTGAAAGATGAAAACGGGCCGTGAACTTGAAAGAAAGAAGAGGAGAGAGAAGGAGAAAATTAATACGAAATGTGAATCGAAAATTGAGTGTAAAGAAGTAAAAGCTTGAGCCCGAGCCACGAAATTGTGATGGAGAGATAGGAGAGAATAATGCGGGAGATTAATAAGGTTAAGAAGATGAAGAAAATTGAGAAGGTTAAGACAAAGAAGAATAAAATGTCCCGAAGCTTAAAACCCCTAGTCGGGGCCATTGACCTCGGCGGCACCAAGATAGCCTCGGCTTTATTCAGTCCGACCGGCTGTCCACTTTTCAGGTCTCGGGTGCCGGTGGCGCCGGAGGGCGGCCTGGCCGTGCTGGACCAAGTCATTTCTCTTTATTACCAGCTCGAAGCGGAAGCCGGAAAATTAAGGGGGCAACTCAGGGCCGTGGGCCTGTGCATTCCCGGGGTGGTTAACCCGGCTACCGGCCTGGTCTGGGCCCCAAACATTCCGGGCTGGAAAGACTTTCAGTTACTGAAGACTCTCAAGAGAAATATCGCCTGTCCGGTGTCTGTGGTCAGCGACCGGACGGCCTGTGTTCTGGGCGAGACCTGGAAAGGAGCGGCCAGGAATAAAAAGAACGTCATCTTTCTGGCCGTGGGCACAGGAATTGGCGCCGGACTTATGGCCGAAGGAGTGGTCATTCATGGTGAAGGCGACCTGGCCGGGGCCGTAGGCTGGCTGGCTCTCAACCGGGAATACAAAGCCGGGTATGCCAAGACGGGCTGCTTCGAATGGGAGGCCTCTGGCGGAGCCCTGGCCAGAAAGGCCCGGGAGTTACTGGCTCGAAACCCGTACCTTCTTCCGCGGCCGGAAAAAGCTCAGCCAGCGGCGGATGAGGTGGAAATTGTCTGTGAAGCGGCCCGCCAGGGGCGGGTTGAAGCCCTGAAGCTGGTGCGGGAAATCCAAGATTACTTGGCCATGGGTCTGGCCAACCTGATTTCCACGTTTAACCCGGAGGTGGTGGTCCTGGGCGGCGGGTTGTTTAAGTCGCCCGACCTGTTTTTTAAACCGCTCAGAGAGAAGTTCAAGAAATGGGCTCAACCGCTGGCCGCCAGGAGCGTCAAACTGGTTTTATCAGCCCTGGGTCAGGAAGCAGCTCTCTATGGCTGCGCCCGTTCGGCCTGGTTAGAAATAGAAGCACTGGGTGGCCAGGATTAAAAATATGAAACTGGCCAGTGCTTGCGGGCTGGCACCGTAGAATGAATCAGGTAGCCAGGCTTCCTGGGAATTAATTCATGATTATCGTCATAAAACCGGAGAAGGCGAAATCAAGGATAAAGGAGAAAGAACATGTCGGCTGAAAAATATCTGGACAGAATACAGAAAATAATCGGTAAAATTCAGAAGACCCAGCTCCAGAAAATCCGCAAGGCCGGGAAGATAATAGCTGAAGCCATTGCTTCCGGCCACCGGGTTTATCTTTTCGGCAGCGGGCATTCAGTGATTCCGGTCATGGATGTCTTTCCCCGCTACGGCAGCTTTGTCGGCTTCTACCCGCTCTATGACCCGCGGCTGATGTGGCATAACGTCATCGGACCAGGCGGGGCCCGGGAATTGCTCTGGATAGAACGCAAAGAAGGCTACGCCGGGATTTTCCTGCAGAGTTATTCCCTTCTTCCGGGCGATGTGGTGGTCATTTTTTCCCATGGCGGCCGGAATGCCGCCCCGGTTGAAGTGGCTCTGGAAGCCAGAAGCCGCGGCCTTAAAGTGATAACCGTTTCCAGCCACCAGAACCTGAAGATTTCCCGACCCTCCCATTCTTCGGGCCGGTTTCTGGCCGACCTGGCTGACGTGGCCATTGATAATTGCACACCTCCGGAAGATGCCCTGGTTGATGTCGGGAAACCGGAAAAAATTGCCGCCGGCTCGACTGTAGCCGCGGTCTCGGTGGCCATGGCCCTGGTGGCAGAAGCCGGGACCATCCTGGCCAGGGAGGGGAAATTGCCGCCGACCTTTGTTTCGCCTAATGTTCCGGGGGTAGCTCCAGACCATAACGACCGCGTCTACCAGGCTTTTACCGATTTTTTCTACGGCCGGCCCGCTCCTAAAAACATTCCGGAAGAGGGGGCCTCAGCCTTTTTTGAAGCCGGGGCAGGTAAATCCCCGAAGAAAAAGATGAAAAAATAGCCGCTGGCTTTGAGGGAGGGCCAGGAGGTGACCGTGATGGTTTTAAGGGAAAAAGGAGTTAACGATGGAAAAAAGCTCTAACTCTCAGCCGGAAAACGCCGCCGCTTCCCGGCTGGCCTGGAAACTGACCGCGGCCAGTTCTTCCAGCATCTTTGTTTTCGGCATTGTCATGGCCATACTCGGGGCTATCCTGCCGCAGCTTGTGGACCGTCTCAGCCTGCAGCGGGCGCAGGCCGGAAACCTGTTTTTCTTCATGAACCTGGGTATGCTGGCGGCCACCCTGTTTTTCGGGCCGGTGGTCGACCGTTTCGGTTTCAAGCTGTTGCTGGCCCTGAGTTCACTGCTGGTCGGCCTGTCTTTCACCGGGCTGGCTTTTTCTTCAACTTATGACCTGGTCCTGCTTTCGGTCATCTTTCTCGGACTGGCCGGCGGAGTGCTGAACGGCGGCAGCAACGCCCTGGTCAACGACCTCAACCCTGACCGCCGGGCGGCAGCTTTGAATTTCCTGGGCGTCTTTTTCGGTTTCGGGGCGATGCTGGTGCCGCTGATCATCGGCGGCTTTTTGATACAACTCGGGTTGAGACCGGTCATCCTGATAGCGGCCGCTCTCAGTCTGGTGCCCTTTATCCTGTTTTCTGTATTCAGCTTTCCCCGCCCCAAGCAGCCCCAGGGTTTTCCTCTCAAAGACGTCAGGAAAATCATAAGTTCGGGGCTGCTGTGGCTGGCCGCCTTCATCCTGTTTTTCCAGTCGGGGAATGAATTTTCAGTGGGTGGCTGGTTGAGCAGCTATTTCCAGGAAAGGTTTAATTTCAGCCTGAGCCAGTCGGCCCTGGTGCTCTCCGGCTACTGGTTTTTCCTGATCGTCGGCCGCTTTCTCTACCCGGGGTTAAACCGGTTCTGGAAGAGGGAAACGGTGGTGCTGGTAAGCGTGGTGTTAGCCCTGGTCGCTGTGGCCGGCTTGATTCTAAGCCCCCTGAGCTCCCTGGCAGTGGTATTCGCCCTGTTAATCGGGCTGGGCTTTGCGGCCATCTACCCGACCACCCTTTCGGTCATAGGCGAAAAATTTCCGGCCTTTTCCGGCACAGCTTTTTCCCTGGCCATCAGCACCGGCCTGGTCGGCGGGATGCTTTCACCCTGGCTGATCGGGCGGGTGAGCCAGGGTTATTCGCTGCAAACGGCTCTTCTGGTGCCGCTTTTTAACCTGACGATGATTCTGATATTACAGTTGATTGTCAGGAAAAAGGTGATGACCTGAAAGACCGGTCAGCCTCTGATTGCCAGGAAATGGCTGGATGAAACAAGCTCAAAAATAAAATGAAAAGAGCCGGGGGTCGGGGTAAAATAAAACTCAGAGAGCAACAAGCTTGAGGTTATGAGCGGTGACGGTGACCAGGTCCTGGCTTCAATTAAAGTCTTAAAAGGAGGTGGCCGATGAACCGGGTTAAGAGAGGCTGGCCGTTATTTCTGGCGTTCCTGGCCGTTGTTTTTCTGCTGGTCGTAGCCCTGGAGCCTCAAAGCCGTGAAATCGAGCTGATTGTCCGGGGCGATGACATGGGCATGACCCAGGCGGCCAACGAGGCCTTCGAACTGGCTTTTCGACAGGGGATTTTGACCGCCGGTGGACTGATTGTCCCTGCACCCTGGTTTGAGGATGCGGCCCGACGCTGCCGGGAAAATCCGCAGTGGTCGGTAGGAGTCCACCTGTGTGTTAACGCCGAGTGGAAGGATTACCGCTGGCGTCCGGTTCTGCCCTATAACCTGGTGCCCAGCCTGGTCGACCGGGACGGCTATTTTTCCCCGACAGCCGCGGCTTTTTTAAATAACGGGCCAAAGGTGGAAGAGGTGGAGAAGGAATTAAGAGCCCAGGTGGAAAGAGCCCTGGCCCGGGGGCTTAAGCCCGATTATCTCGATACCCACATGGACA
>DMVN01000003.1 GCA_003476685.1 Acidobacteriota bacterium
GAATTATCATACTCAAGGATTAAAAGGAATAAGAAGAAAGGAATAAGAAGAAAGGATAGAAAAAGTGCAGGAAAAGGTCAATCAGACCGCCTGGGCCTGATGGTGGGCTATCCCCACCTTGCGGACAACCGAAGAATCGCCGGTCATCCTGGCCAGCACCGACACCGGCAGATGGAACAGAGGATGAACGAAATCCGGGGCGATTTCAGCCAGGGGCACCATGACAAAATTGCGGAAGCTCATCCGGGGATGCGGCAGCACCAGCCGGTTGGTCTGGACCACGTTTTTTCCAGCCAGCAGAATATCGATATCGATCACCCGGGGGCCTTTATCCACCGACGGCCGCCGCTTCATCCGCAGCTCGATCTCCTTCACCAGGTGCAAAAGGGCCATGGGACTCCGGGCCGCCTCCACTTCCAGCACCTGATTGTAGAACCAGGGCTGGTCCAGATAATCCACCGGTTCGGTTTCGTAGATGGATGATTGGCGGATAATCCTGACTCCGGCTTTCTGAAGCAGACTGCGAGCCTGAGCCAGGTGCCGGGCCCGCTGGCCGAGGTTACTGCCGAGCGAAAGATAGTATCTCATTTTTGCTCTAAATATTAGCACCACCAGCTCAAAAATCAATACTCCCGGCTTAAGTTTTTTTAACTTTTCCTATAGCCCGGACCGCGAATTATAGCTCCCGGCCTTTTCCCGGTGAATTTGCCCTGCTCCAGCACCAGCTGGCCGTTGACCAGAACATAGATGATTCCCCGGCTGGGCTGATGCGGCTGGGCAAAGGTGGCGGTGTCCCTGACTTCAGCCGGATTGAAAATGGTCAGGTCGGCATAATAACCTTCCCTGATCAGTCCCCGGTTTTTAAGCCGCATGGTCTGGGCCGGAAAAGAGGTCATTTTTCTTACGGCCTCTTCCAGAGAAAGAATTTTCCTTTCCCGCACGTACTCTCCCAGCACCCGGGGGAAGGTGCCGTAGCTCCGGGGATGAGGACTCCCCTGCCCGGCCAGCTGCAGGCCGCCGTCGGAACCGATCATGACATAAGGAAGCCTCATCAGGGCTTCCACGTCTTTCTCATCCATCTGGAAAAAGATGGCCGAAACATCTCCTTCTCTGACCAGGCCGATGATGAGCTCAGCCCCGTTATCAACGTTCACCGCCTTACCCTGGAGCTCGAGAATCTGCTTCAAATTCTTGCCCTCGTATTCTGGAAATTTCCGGCTGCTGGCGACATAGATCGTCTCCAGCTTGTCAATCCCCCGGCTGGAAGTCAGCCGGCTGCGGATGACTGTCTGTTTGACCCGGCTGTAAATTTCCGGGTCTTTCAACCTTTCCAGAAACTTTTCCCGACCACCTTCAAATACCTCCTGGGGCAGGCTGCTGGTAAATCCCGAGCTGGTGGCGGTGTAAGGATACTGGTCAAGGGTCACCTCCACTCCCCTGGCCCGGGCTGCTTCCACCGGGGCGGTGATTCTCTCCAGCTGGTTCCAGACTTCTTCCGCTGCCAGCTTGATGTGGGAAATCTCGACCGGAATTCTGTTCTTTTCACCTACGGCAATGGCTTCTTCAATCGCCTCGGTTATCCTCTGGCCTTGATTCCTGATATGGGAAGCATAGAAACCACCGGTCTGGCTGAGGACAGAAGCCAGCTCCACCAGCTCCTCGGTGCTGGAATAAGTCCCGGGAAGATAGGCCAGCCCGGTTGACAGGCCAATGGCCCCGGCGGCCATTTCCTGCCGCAGCAGCTCTTTCATCCGGTTCATTTCTTCAGCCGTCGGCCTGTCCATCTTCATACCCATCACCTGGCGGCGGATGGTGTTATGACCGGCCAGGGAAGCAAAATTACAGGCAATTCCCTTTTTCTCAATCTCCCGGAATAATTCGGCCAGGGGAAAATCATGCCCGCCACAATTGCCGCCAACCAGGGTAGTTACGCCCTGGGAAACATAATTTTCACAACCCGGGATGTCCAGCAGGTCGCGGTCGGCATGGGTATGAATATCGATGAAGCCCGGGGCTACCACCAGGCCTTCAGCCTCGATGATTCTGCTGGCCGCTCGCGGCTCGATCCTGTCTTTAACCGCCACAATCCTCTGACCCTTGAGGCCGAGGTCGGCCCGAAACCAGGGATTGCCACTGCCATCGAGAACCAGACCGTTCCTGATGACCAGGTCATATTTCTCCGCCGGACCCTGGCAACCAAAAATCAACCAGCTGGCTGTCAGGATAATAGCCAGACAAACTAACGACAACCGCTTTTTGTTTTTATTCACTATCCTTTCTCCATCTTTATTTCTTATTTTTTTACCCGCTCGACTTAAAGTCAACTAATTTTTTGCAGGTTGATTTAAGCCCTGGTTTTTATTAATATAAACAACCTGAATTCAAGCCATGGAAAGCAACTGTAACCCGCACTGCCGGCTGCCCGGCCGGCTTGTATCTTCCTCATACTGCCTTAAAATAAACCCATTTCGGAGGCCCCAAACATGAATTTTATTTTCCTCGACAACGGAGCCACTTCCTATCCCAAACCGGAAGAGGTCTACCGATTCATGGATTACTTCTACCGGAACTTTGGCGTCAACCCCGGGCGCTCCGGCTATGACCTGTGCCTCGAAGCCGGGGATATGGTCGAAAATACCAGGAAAATGCTGACCGAATTCTTCAACGGTTATGACCCTGACCGCCTGTGTTTCGGCTACAATTCCACTGATGCCCTCAACCTGACCATCTTTGGCTTGCTGGAGCCGGGCCAGCATGCCATCACCACCACCATCGAGCATAACTCCGTGCTCAGACCCCTCTATCACCTGTCCCTCCAGGGAGTGGAAGTTGATTATGTTCCCTTCGACAGCCGGGGGTTCGTCAACCCCGACGATATCCGAAAAAAAATTAAAAAGAACACCAGGCTGGTGGTCATCAACCACGCCTCCAACGTCATCGGAACGGTCCAGCCGGTTAAAGAAATCGGCCGGGTCTGTAAAGAGCACGGGGTGCTGTTGGCCGTTGATGCTTCACAATCGGCCGGCAAGGTCCCCATAGATATGAAAGATATGAACATCGACGTCGTCTGTTTTACCGGCCACAAGTCGTTGCTGGGACCGACAGGCATCGGCGGGCTGTGTGTGGCCGAGGGAGTAGACATCAAGATAACCAGAGCCGGGGGCACTGGCGTCCGTTCGGCCCAGAGAACCCACCTGGAAGAGTATCCTTACCGCCTGGAATACGGCACTCCCAACGTCCTGGGTATTGCCGGGCTTCAGGCCGGGGTCAAATGGATACTGCAGAAAGGGCTGGACAACATCCACCATCAGGAGATGGAACTGACCAGGATGCTGGTTAACGGTCTAAAAGAAATTGACGGGGTTACCCTCTACTGCCAGGATGATCTAACCGACCATATCAGCGTTATTGCCTTCAATGTCGACGGAATGGAAGCCCAGGATGTGGGCATCATGCTGGACGCCGATTACAACATTGCCTGCCGCACCGGGCTGCACTGCGCTCCCCTGGTTCACGAGCAGCTGGGAACTGATAAAATTAAAGGCGCTGTGCGCTTCGGCATCGGTCCTTTTAACACCGAAGAACACATCAAAACAGCCATAGAAGCCGTAAAAGAAATTGTCGAATTCAATAAAAAAAGGAAACGCTGAATTTCCCGGGTTGGAGAATCGGAAAAAACGGGCCCCTGAGCTTAGTTAATTTCTAAAAACCAATTTTGCTAAATTTATCCCTTAAAATCCCGGCCAAATCTCGAGCCACCGACCTCGAATCAGACGCAGCCGTCGGGTTTGGGTAGTCCGGCCACCTTGCAGGCTCCCTTGGCCGGTCCGGATGGGAAGAGCTCGTAGATGTGTTTCAGGGAAATGCCGGTTTCAGCCACCATCTTGCGGATCATCGGAGCCTGGCCCTTCTGCAGGTAATAGTTCCTGATATAATTAACTATTTTCCAGTGTTCCTCGGTCATCTGTTCGATGCCCTCGGCCTGCTTGGCCAGAAACCGGGCGATTTCTTCATCCCAGATTTCGGGGGTGGCTAAAAAGCCTTCTTCGTTAAGTTTGAGCCTGCTGCCCTTGAATTCAATTTCAGTCATAGCTGATAACTCCAGGAATTAGGTTCGGAAAAAAAATTATAGCTTATTTCAAGCTTTCTGGCTATCAGCCCCGGACGCCGGCAACCAGACTGAAAAGGTGGAACCGAAACCGGGCGAGCTCTGGACCTCGATTTTTCCCCCGTGAGCCAGGACTATGTGCTTGACTATGGACAGTCCCAGCCCGGTGCCACCCGTGCGGCGCGAACGGGACCTGTCAACCACATAAAAGCGTTCGAACAACCGCGGCAAATGTTCTTCTGGAATGCCTATGCCGCTATCGGTAACGCTGAGCAGCGCTCCCCCTTCGGCCGGTTTGAGGCTGACCACCACCCCGCCCTGCTCGGTATACCTTATGGCATTGTCCACCAGGTTGATGACCATCTGTTCTATCTGAAAGGCATCGGCCTCAATCAGAGGCAGCGGTTCTGTTTCCAGCCTGAGAGACAATCCTTTATTGGCGGCTTCTTTCCGGTAAGCTTCAACTACCGTCCGGACGACCTCGGTCAGGTT
>DMVN01000226.1 GCA_003476685.1 Acidobacteriota bacterium
CCATTTAGAAGCATAGCGGTTAATCTTGTTCTTGAGCTGTTCCCGGCTGAAATCTCCGGCCGCGGCCAGGATGATGTTCTTCGGGAAAAAGTACTTGCCGTGAAAAGCCTTAAGGTCGGCCGCAGTCAGATTTTCCACCGTGGCCTTGGTCGCCTGGTAGGTCAGAGGATGTTCGCCGTACAGAACCCTTTGATACTCCCGGTTCAGAACCTGGCTGGGGTTATCGTTAGCCGTTCTCATCTGCTCAATCAACCGCCCCTTGGCCAGCTTCAGACTATCTTCCCTGAACTCGGGGTTCATCAGGACGTCGAAGAAAATTTCCAGCCCCTCATCCAGGTCCTTGCTCAGGACTGACAGGGACAGGGTAGCCGTCCTCTCCCCGACGTTGAAGCTCAGGGTGCCGCCCAGGAAATCTATCCTTTCTTCAATTTCCGGGCCAGTCCTGGTCCTGGTTCCGCCCTTGATCAGACACTCGGAAAGCAGCGAGTCCAAGCCGGCTTTTTCTTTTGGCACATAGAGGCCGCCGGTGTGGATGATGGCCGTAAGGTTGACTATGGGCAGAGCTTTTTCTTCCCTGATATAGGCTCTGAGGCCGTTGGCCAGCACCACCCGGAAGTTAGCCGGGTTGGGCGGTTCAAATTTAAGCGGAGGGAACTTCAGGTCTTCTGGCCGGCTGACCTGGGCTGAAACCAGGCTGGAGCCGCCAACCAGCAACAAGAAAACCAGAAAAGCAACTTTTATTTTTTTCATGGTCATCCCTCCTTATCTTCCCTGACCGCGGGAATAGACGGCCACCAGGCAGTTATCTTTAACAAAATACTTGGCCGCCACCTTTTTCACATCCTCAGCGGTCACCTTCTTCAGGTCTTCCAGGTCGGTCAGCAGAGACCGCCAGCCGCGGTTGAGCTCGGCCCGACCGACCCTCATAGCCAGGAACATCGGCGATTCCAGGCCGCGGATGAAACTGGCCTCGGCCCGGTTCTTGGCCTTTTGTAGCTCGGCCGCCGTTACCCCGTCTTTCTTGATTTTATCTATTTCTTCCCAGACATACTTTTCCAGGTCTTCTGGCTTAACCCCTTTCTGCACCTTGGGAATTACATTAAAGGTAAAGGCTCCGACGTACCACTGGGGCCTGGCCATGGCCATGGCTCTGATGGCCACGTCTTTTTCCTGCACCAGAACTTTGGTCAACCGGCCGGTCTCACCCGACAGGATTCCTGACAGGATATTAAGGGCCGGCACGTCGGGGTCTCCCTCGGGCGGAATGTGAAACCACATCTGCAGGTTGGGCATACCCGGCCCTTCTCCGTACATCCTTTTATGCGAATACTGGGGCGGGACGCCGGTGCGAATGGGCTCAACATCTTCGCCGCGGGGTACCGGGCCAAAATATTTTTCGGCCAGCTTGATGATTTCTTCCGGCTGGAAATCGCCGACATAAATAGCCACGGCATTGTTCGGGACGTAATACCGGTTGTGAAATTCAATCATATCTTTCTTGGTCATCTTTTTCAGGTCATCCATCCAGCCGATAACCTGCCAGTGATAGGGAGAGCCGACATAAAAAGCAGCCCGGACCTGCTCGTTGAAGTAGAAACCGGGGCTGTTCTCGCTGAGCCGCCGTTCCTCCATGACCACGTCTTTTTCGGAATAAAATTCCCGGAAATAGGCGTTCATCATCCGGTCCGCTTCCAGCAACATCTGCAGCTCCACCTTGTTCGAAGGCAAGGTAACGTAATAACCGGTGACCTCGTCTGAAGTGGAAGCGTTAAGGCCAGTGCCGCCGTTCTTCATGTAGGTTTCCCAGAGGTGGTCCTTGATGATGTATTTCTTCTCGGCCTTGACCAGTTCCTCCACCTGTTTCTGCCACTCGGCAATCTTCTGCTGATCACCGTCGCGCTTCCAGTATTTTTCCCGGTAAATCTTTTCCATCAGCTCGTCAATCTGCCGGTTGAGGGCATCGTCAGCAGCAAAATCGGTCACCCCCATCATTCTGGTCCCCTTGAACATCATGTGTTCATGGACATGGGCAATACCGGTAATGCCGGGGCGTTCGTTAATGGAGCCCACCTTGTAATAAATGTGGCAGACTACCCGGGGGACGCCGGGCTTGGGAATCATCAGAATCTTCAGCCCGTTGGCCAGGACATGCTCCTTGACTTCGAGCTTGATCTGGGCCGTAGCCATCGAGCCCAGGGCCAGAAGCAGGAAGCAGCCGAGCCAGAGAACCGCAACTTTTCTCAGGTTCATGCCTTCACCTCCTCCTTGAAAGAAAAATTATAGCCATCAGCAGTTAACCGAAAAAAGCCTCGAAATAAAATTAGCCTGTATTTTTGACGTAACCGTCTTTTTTCTCTTCCCGAATTCTGTCCCGGTTCATGTCCCTTATTTTTATTTATTCCTTATCTTTTTTCTTGTCAAATGAAATCAACATCAGTATTATTCATCACTTAAAGAAATTTGGCTGTCCAAGGAGAAGGTCGATGAACCTCTGGGCCAAGAAAAGACCCGAAGACCTGCAGGAAGCCTCGGAACATACCCAGCTGCGGAAAAGTTTGCGAGCCGTGGACCTGGCCGCCCTGGGCATAGGGTCGGTGGTAGGGACGGGCATATTCGTGGCCACCGGACAGGGCGCCCACCTGGCCGGCCCGGGCGTCCTGCTGTCGTTCATCATCGCGGCCATCACCGCCGGGCTCTGCGCCCTCACCTACTCCGAGCTGGCCAGCATGTTCCCGGTGGCTGGCAGCACCTATTCCTATTCTTATGCTGCCTTCGGCGAGGTCATTGCCTGGATTATCGGCTGGGACCTGATGCTGGAATACCTGGTCTCGGCCAGCGCCGTGGCCTCGGGCTGGTCGACCACTTTCATCGGGCTTCTGGAAAACCTGGGACTAAAGCTGCCCAAAGCCCTCTGCCTGACTCCCCTGGCCGGGGGAATCGTCGACCTCCCGGCCATCCTGATCACCCTCCTGATTACCTGGATCCTTTACCTGGGAATCAGGGAAAGCTCGATTACCAATAATATAATTGTGGTGCTGAAGGTGGCGGTCATAGTGCTGTTCATTGTGCTGGGAATAAGGCATGTTAATCTGAGCAATCTGACACCCTTTGCCCCGTTCGGCTGGAAAGGAATAATGGCCGGAGCGGCCATCATCTTTTTTGCCTACATCGGCTTTGACGCCGTTTCCACGGCGGCCGAGGAAACTATCAACCCCAAGAAAGATGTTCCGCTCGGGCTGATGCTCTGCCTGGCCGTGGTCATAGTTCTGTACGTGGGCGTGGCCTTCGTCCTGACCGGGCTGGTGCCCTTCAAGGAGATAGACGTGGGCAATGCCCTGCCGGCTGCCCTGGCCAGGATTGGCATCCGCTGGGGCGGTCCCCTGGTGGCCACCGGCGGTATTATCGGGATGATTTCGACCCTGCTGATAACCGTTTACGGTCAGGTCCGGATTTTCATGGTCATGGCCAGGGACGGGCTGCTGCCGGAAGTCTTTTCTAAAGTCCACCCCAAACACCGCACCCCGGCCATCTGCACCTGGATTACCGGAGCCCTGACCGCCCTGATTGCCGGGTTTTTCCCGCTCGGGATTATCATCGAGCTGTGCAACATCGGGACGCTGTTTGCTTTCATCCTGGTCTCGGTCGGGGTGATTGTCCTGCGCCACACCCAGCCCCAGGTGGAAAGAAGGTTCAGAACGCCGCTTGTGCCCTTTACCCCGCTCATTACCATCGGTTTTTGCCTCTACCTCATGGCCAGTCTGCCGTCCCTGACCTGGTTGAGGTTTAGCGCCTGGCTCGGGGCCGGGCTCCTGATTTACTTTGCCTACGGCATCAGGCATTCCCGGATGCAGAAACGTTACCCGTCGGCCCGATAAAACTGGTGAGCCGGCCGGTTAAAGGAGAGTCCCGCCTTGGCCGAATCCAATCACCTTAGAGCTGTCTCTTGTATTCCGCTATCTATTTGATATTAAATAATTTAAGCTACGCCCGAACTGGCCGGCTGACCAGAATTGACAACCTGACTTAAAGCTCTTAGATTTATAATAAGCATCCGGGAAGTGTTCTTGCTCATTACATGATCGGATAAATTGGCTCTTTTCTCTTTTATGAGAAGGAGGCCAAAATGGCTAACAGGCAAAAGCAGGTTTACCGCCGGAGAGAGGCCCGGGCCGTCAGGCTGAGAAGGATGGCCAGGCTTATTCCCGTTTTAAGGACCATCAAACCCGCCGCCTACCTTCTGGCCAGCTCCTGGGAAAAGAAATTAAGGAAAAGCACGGCCCTGGCCATGGCCCGAGGGGATAAGCCACCGGGTGCCGTCCGGGACCGGGCAGAGATGGGCATAGCCATTCTCAGGACCATCAGCCGGGCCATAATTGAAGACAGGCTCTCTCCCCAGACCAGGCAGAAGCTGTTAAACGTTCTAATCGGCGATGCCATCATCCGGGAAGGAGAAATTCCCATCCGGGAAAAATTCCGCCAGCAATTCGGGACTGTGCCACCGGGATTTCTGCTCATCAGTCCGACCAAGAAATGCAACCTGTACTGCATAGGTTGCTATGCCGACTCTGACCGAACCGAGATAAAACTTTCCTGGCCGGTGCTTGACCGCCTGGTAACAGAATCCAAGGAATTATGGGGAGCCCGGTTTGTGGTCATCAGCGGCGGAGAACCGCTGCTTTATGAAGACCAGGGTCACGACCTGCTGGACCTGGTGGAAAAGCACGGCGATTGCTTTTTCCTGATGTACACTAACGGGACGCTCATTGATGACCGGATGGCCAGGAGAATGGCCCGGGCTGGAAACATCATGCCGGCCATTTCGGTTGAAGGCCTGAAAGAAACCACGGAAAAGAGGCGGGGCCGGGGCGTTTTTGACCGCATCCTGACCGCCTTTGAGAACCTGAGGAAGGAAAAAGTCTTCTACGGTATTTCTTTAACCGTGACCAAAAACAACGCCGAAGAAGTTTTTTCTGACCAAGTGATGGATTTCTACTTCAACCAGCAGGGAGTCCATTTTGCCTGGGCTTTCCAGTACATGCCCATCGGCCGGGCCTTTACCCTGGAGCTGCTGCCCAACCCCGAGCAGAGGCTGCGGCTGTACCAGAGGGCCTGGCAGTTAGTCTACGAAAAGCACCTGTTCCTGATTGATTTCTGGAACAGCGGCACGGCCACCCACGGCTGCATTTCAGCCGGCCGGTCCGGTGGCTACATGGTAGTCAACTGGGACGGCACGGTCACCCCCTGCGTTTTTGTACCCTACTCTCCAGTTAATATCTATGAAATCTACAGCCAGGGGAAAAACTTAAACGATGTCTGGGCCCATCCCTTCTTTGCCGACCTCAGAAAGTGGCAGCGCGATTATGGCTACGGCCGTGACATGAGAGTTGAAGGTCCGGTCAGAAACTGGATCAGGCCCTGTCCGATGCGGGATCATTTTGAAGACCTGTACCCGCTGTTACAAAAACACCGGCCTCGT